>JAPOPO010000414.1 GCA_026712885.1 Rhodospirillales bacterium
CGGCATGCACGTGCATCAGTCGATCTGGAAGGACGGCAGGCCGCTCTTCGCAGGCTCTGGCTACGCCGACCTCTCGGACATGGCGCTCTACTACATCGGCGGCGTGATCCGGCACGCGCGGGCGATCAACGCTTTCACCAACCCGTCGACGAACAGCTACAAGCGTCTCGTGCCGGGCTACGAGGCGCCGGTGCTGCTCGCCTACTCGGCGCGCAACCGCTCCGCCTCCTGCCGCATTCCTTACGCGGCGAGCCCCAACGGCAAGCGGGTGGAGGTGCGCTTCCCCGATCCCTCGGCGAACCCCTACCTCGCCTTCGCGGCGATGCTGATGGCTGGGATCGACGGCATCGAGAACAAGATCCATCCGGGCGATGCGATGGACAAGAACCTCTACGACCTGCCGCCGGAGGAGCTGAAGGACGTGCCGACGGTGTGCGGCAACCTGGGCCAGGCGCTGGATTCGCTCGACGCCGACCGGGATTTCCTGAGGAAGGGCGACGTGTTCACCGACGACCTGATCGACGGCTACCTCGAACTCAGGCGGGAGGAGCAGACGGCCTTCCTCATGGCCCCGCATCCCATCGAGTTCGAGATGTACTATTCGGTCTGAGCGGGGGGCGCGGACAACGCCTGGCGCCAGCCGCGCCGCGCCCTTCTAGACCTACGAGACTGCCGGGCGGCCGTGCCGGTCCAGATCGTCGTCGGCCTCGTGCTCGGGGCGCTGATCTTCTACCCGGCTCTCCGCATCTGCCGGCGCGCGGGCCTGCGCTGGCCCCTCGCTCTCGTCGTGTTCATTCCTCTCGCGGGGCCGCTGCTCCTGCTCGCGCTGCTCGCCTTCATGACCTGGCCCAGCGACCCCATGCAGCGGCGTTGAACCGTGGTCGGCGTCCTCCAGTACCTCGCCGTCACGGTGATCATGCTCTGGATGTTCTGGCGCATCTTCAACAAGGCCGGGCGGTCGCCCTGGTGGGCATATCTCATGCTGCTCCCGATCCTCGGCCTCTTCATACCGCCGGTCTCGATCGGCTTTGGCCTCCTGATCGGCGTGCCCGCGATCATGCTCTGGGTCTTCGCCTTCGTTCCCTGGCCGACGATCGACACGAAGCACGAGCTTGCCGAGGGAGCGGGCTACGATCCGCCCACGCCCGAGCGCTTCAGGGGCCGCTTCAGACGCTCCACGCGGCCCAGCGAGCAGGCGGGCCAGAGGAGCCGCGGCATCACCCGCCGGCCCACGAGGAGGAACGACGATGCATGAGCCGCCGAAGAAGGTGGTGCTTGCCTATTCCGGGGGGCTCGACACCTCGGTCATCCTGCGCTGGCTGCAGGAGACCTACGGCTGCGAGGTGGTCACCTTCACCGCCGACATCGGCCAGGGCGAGGAGCTTGAGCCCGCGCGCGCCAAGGCGGAGACGCTCGGCGTGCGCGACATCCGCATCGAGGACCTGCGCGAGACCTTCGTGCGCGACTACGTCTTCCCCATGTTTCGGGCCAACGCGATCTACGAGGGCGTCTATCTGCTCGGCACCTCGATCGCGCGGCCGCTCATCGCGCGGCGGCAGATCGAGATCGCCCGCGAGACCGGCGCCGACGCGGTGGCTCACGGCGCCACCGGCAAGGGCAACGACCAGGTGCGCTTCGAGCTCGGCTACTACGCCCACGATCCCGGCATCCGGGTCATCGCGCCCTGGCGCGAATGGGATATCGATTCCCGGGAGGCGCTGGTCGAGTACGCGGAGAAGCACCAGATCCCGATTCCGCGGGACAAGCGCGGCGAGCCCCCCTACTCCACCGACGCCAACCTCCTGCACATCTCCTACGAGGGCAAAGCGTTGGAGGATCCATGGATCGGGCCGGATGAGGAGATGTTCACCCGCTCCGTCTCACCCCAGGCTGCGCCGGACCGGCCCACCGCGGTCGAGATCGAGTTCGAGGCCGGCGATGCGGTGGCGGTCGACGGCGAGGCGCTCAGCCCCGCGGCGCTGCTGGAACGGTTGAACGAGTTGGGTGGCGCCAACGGGATCGGCCGGGTCGATTTGGTGGAGAATCGCTTCGTCGGCATGAAGTCGCGCGGCGTCTACGAGACCCCCGGCGGCACCATCCTGATCGCCGCCCACCGCGCCATGGAGAGCCTGACGCTCGACCGCGCCGCCGCGCACCTGAAGGACGAGCTGATGCCGCGCTACGCGGAGCTCGTCTACAACGGCTTCTGGTTCGCGCCCGAGCGGCGGATGCTGCAGGCGGCGATCGACGAGAGCCAGCGGGGCGTCACCGGCACCGTCCGGCTCGCGCTCTACAAGGGCTCGGTCTCGGTCGAGGGCCGCAAGGCGCCGGTAAGCCTCTACAGCGCCGAGCACGCCACCTTCGAGGCCGATTCGGTCTACGACCAGCGCGACGCCGAGGGCTTCATCCGCCTAAACGCGCTGCGCCTCAGGCTGGGCAAGACAGGCGAGGACACGTAACTCGAATTCCTGCCTCTCGGATATTCCCGGTTTCTATCGAGGGGTGTCGGCCGCCTCCGTGCTGACGTTCGACACGTCGGCAAGCATTCCGTGGGTCTGCGCCCACGCTTGCCACTCGACCAGTTCTTCGTCCACTGCCTCGAGCTTTTCGGTCAACGCGTGGTTGTCGCCGAATATCATCAAGTTGTCGCAGGACCAGCGGGCCGAAGGGGCGATGAGGCCGTCGAACCCCAAGAAGACAAGAGCCGCGCCGATTTTCTGCGTTCGGTCGTAGTCGCGCTCCCCAAAGCGCGCCAAGTCCACACCGAGCCCGCCAAGATCGGCACGGACAAGCCGTATCGTGCGCGCCGTCGCAACGGCGAGCCGCGTTACCTTGATCGGACGCGGCCCCGGTACCGGCGTCAGTTGCGCCAGAAACGAGGCGACCTCGGCAAGTGCGCCATCGCGTTCGAGGCTTGTGTAGAGAACGGGATACCCTGCATCGCCGTCGGGCGGCGGCGCCCATCGCCCACCGCTGATGGATGCCGCGACCGGATCCGCACTTGCGCGTGTTGCCCGGAATACCTCGCCCTCAAAACGTTCCGAATGATATTCGCTCAGGCGATCCAGGAGGCTCGGATCGTGGATCATGGCCGCGAGGCCGATTCAACCTAGACGTACACACCCTCGCGGAGCTGATTGACCAACCGCCGTACTTCGTCGATTTGCCCTGCCTGAATCAACTCGGCCGGCGACCGCCCGTTCAAGAGCCTTTGCGGCGCGAATATCCACTGGCGGGCTTCATTCGGCTCGTAGAAGTCCGACAGCTGGTCGACAATAAACTCCAGTTCCAGAAGGGTTTTCTCGGTTCTCGCGTGCGGATAGGCGCGGCCCTGATTCCAGCGCGACACTGTCTCCGGTCGTGTTCCGAGCAGGTTGGCCACCTCGACATGCCGCATCGCACCCTTGGCGGAGATCGACCCGAGCCGCCTCGCGATTGCGCTGCTCATAGGCGCTGCCTTAGCTCCCGCCATCGTCCGCTTACCCTACTTGGTGCACCGTCAACCGCAGTGTCCGCCACGTGACGCTCGCTACGAGTGCGCCTTCTCTCACGACACGGATATAGCGTTTCTTATTGCGTATTATATTGACATTTTGATTGATGTAGCAAGGCGATTGCGGTCGCGGGGAACCCGGTGTCGGACGCAGCAGCGCGTTCGCACCTCACGCCGGCTCTTCGATTCCGTGGCGGCGGCAGGCGGCGGTGAGCGTGTTTTTCAAGAGACACGCGATGGTCATGGGCCCGACGCCGCCCGGCACAGGGGTGATCCAGCCGGCGTTCTCCACCGCCTCCTCGAAGCAGACGTCGCCCACCAATCGGGTCTTCTCGCCCGCGGGCACGCGGTTGATGCCGACGTCGATGACCGCTGCACCCGGCTTGACCCAGTCGCCCCGGATCATCTCGGCCCGCCCCACGGCGGCGATCAGGACATCGGCGCGGCGGCACTCACCCGGCAGGTCCTGGGTGCGCGAGTGGCCGACGGTGACGGTGCAGTGCTCGCGCAGCAGCAGCGACGCCATCGGCTTGCCGACGATGTTGGAGCGGCCGACGATCATCGCCCGCTTGCCCTTCAGCTCGCCCACGAAGTGGCGCAGCATGAGCATGCAGCCAAGCGGCGTGCAGGGCACCAGGCTGTCCTGCCCCGTGGTGAGCCGGCCCACGTTCACGGTGTGGAAGCCGTCCACGTCCTTGTCCGGGTTGATCGCGTTGATGATCGCGTTGGAGTCCACCTGATCGGGCAGCGGGAGTTGCACCAGGATGCCGTGCACGGCGTCGTCGGCGTTCAGCCTCTCGACCGTCTCCAGCACCTCCTGATGGCTCGCGGTGTCGGGGAGCCGGTATTCCTGCGAGTCCATGCCGGCGGCGACGGTCGCCTTGCCCTTGTTGCGGACGTAGACGTGGCTGGCGGGATCGTCGCCCACGAGCACGACCGAGAGCCCCGGCACGAGGCCGTGGCTCTCCTTCAGGAGCGCGGCCTTGCGTCCGACCTCGGCCCGGATGTCGGCCGCGAATGCCTTGCCGTCGATGATGACTGCGTCGCTCATGGGTGTTCCTCGTTCGGGGCTGGACGCTATCCGAACCGGCAGGCGCAAGGGCACGCCGGTCCCGGACGACTCACTGCACGATGTTGTCCACGATCAGATCGCGGACGAAGTAGAGGATCAGAATCAGGATCACCGGCGATATGTCGATGCCGCCGAGATTGGGGATGATGCGCCGGATCGGCCGGAGCGCGGGCTCGGTGAGGCGGTGGAGGAAGCTCAGCAGCGTGAACACGAAGCGGTTGCTCGTGTTGATGACGTTGAAGGCCACCAGCCAGCTGAACAGCGCCGACGCGATCAGCAGATAGATGTAGATCGAGAAGACGGCGTGGATGAGTTCGGCCAACGCGTTCATCGCCGGGCACGTCTCGGTGATTGCGGGGCAGGAGGCAGAATCCGGGGCCGGAGTATATCGCAGGGACTAGCGGGCGCGAGTCCGTTATGCGTGCGGGCCGGGGACGGAGAGTTTTGCGTTCGCATGCACCTCAAAGCAACCAGGCGGTGCGGACGCGCTCGCGCAGGCCAATGAGACGATCGCACGGTTCGTTGGCGAAGACGAAGCGGAGATAGCGGCCGGCGTGGTCCTCGCTGCCCCAGCCGGTCATCGGCGTTGCGGCGATCTTGCCCTTCTTGAACAGGCGCTGCGACGCATCGGCCGGACACATCCCGAGCGCAACCGCATCGATCAGGAGCGACCAGCCGCCGCCCGGGTGCACCACGGGCAGGTCGGAAAGCTCCGCGAGGATCACGTCCCGCCGCGCCTGCCATTCGGCGACCGCCGCGGCGATGCCGTCGTCCTCTGCGGTGAGCGCCGCGGCGGCGCCCGGCATGCCGATGCCCACCTGGCAGACCACGTTGGTCAGGCTGACCAGCCCGATGTCGCGCATGATCTCTTCCGGGCCTGCGATCCAGCCCACCCGCCAGCCGATCATCCGGCATTCCTTGGAGACGCTGCCGACGGTCACGGTCCTCTCGGCAAGACCCGGTATTCGGGCCGGATGCTGGGCCGGCACCGCCCCGAACAGGATCCGCTCCATCGCCGCGTCGTGAAGGAGCCAGGCGCCGGTCTGCTGCACGACCTCAGCGATCGCCTGCCATTCCTCGGCCGTGTGGACGATGCCGCTCGGCATGGAGGGGCTCATGGTGAGCACGACCCTCGTCTTCGCGCTCGCGGCCTCGGCCAGCGCCTCCAGGTCCAGCCGCCAGCCGCCGTCCACGACCCTGAGCGGCACCAGGCGCGGCACGCCGCCGGCGAGGCGGATGCGGTTGATGAGGCCGGCATAGGCGGGGTCGCTGATGATGACCTCGTCGCCGGGCTCCAGCATGGCAAGCAGGGCATTGAGGATTCCCGAGAGCCCGCCTGCCGAGATCACGCATTGCGCGCGCCAGTCGTAGGCGATGCCCGTGTCGGCCTCAAGACGCGCCACCACCGCTTGCCTGAGTTCGTCCGTGCCCAGGAAGGGCAGGTAGCTGTTGGCGTCGTCGCGCGACGCGGCTGCGCGGGTGGCGTCGATGGCGGCTTGCGGCGGCGGGATGTCGGTATCCAGGTTTTCCAGCCGGAGCATCTCGGGATCGCGCGCGGCGTCCGCCGCATCGCCCATCCGGTCGACGCCGATGCCGGGGATATTGCGCAGCCTCGATACCGTCATCGCCTGTTGGCCAAAGAGCCTGGCTGGCGCCGGGGCCGTAACCGGCCGGTCAATCCCCGTGCCGCGGGATGAAGTTCGACCAGGCCATGACGTAGGGGTGAGAGCTGACCTCGACGATGGTGCCCCAGGGATCCTCGCAATAGCAGACCTTGTAAGGCTTGTCGGGCCAGAGCTGCCACACCTTGCTGCGCTGGCGTCCGCCGCTCTCGTCGATCCGCTTCACCAGGCCCTCGATGTCGGGGTCGAGGATGCAGATGTGGTAGATGCCGTCCTTCCAGTAGGCGAAGTTGTTCTCCTGCGGCTCGTTGGCGACGAACTGAAAGAACTCGATGCCGACCCCGTTGGCTGTCGCCAAATGGGCGATCTTCATCCCCTGGAAGTCCGCACCGTAAATGTCGGCGACGATCTGGCCGAAATAGCTGCCGTCGGCATAGCCCTCAACCGGCTCCATCAGCACGTAGCAGCCGAGGATGTCGCGATACCAGGCGACGGCTGCATCGATATCGGGCACCGAGATGCCGACGTGATCGAGCGCCCGCGCAGGCCCGCCCGCCGGCGCCGTCGGGCCGGGTTGTCCTTCCGCCATGTCCTTGTCCTCCGCCATACCCTCTCTTCCAAGTCGGCGGACCCTATCTAGCCGTCCTCACCCGCACAACCGGCGCCGCCCGCGGAAACCGGGCCGATTTGACCCCGTGCGCGCCCTGATATTCGATGGCCGGCGGTCAACGAGGCACGAGGAAGACTCATGGGCGTTATCGGCGAGCGCGGCCCCAACGAATCGCTTATCGGCCAGCAGGGATCACGCATGGCGCTTTCCACGCCTGCGCTGGTGCTCGACCTCGACCGGCTGGAGCGCAACATCGCCTATCTCGCCACCTATCTGGGCAAGGCCGGGCATGGCGTGAGGCCGGTCGCCAAGATTCACAAGTCGGTCGAGGTGGCGAAGCGCCAGATCGAGGCCGGCGCCCTCGGCCAATGCTGCGCGACGCTGGCCGAGGCCGAGGTCATGGCCGAAGCCGGGATTCCGGGCGTGCTGCTCTTCTCCCAGGTCGTGACCGAGCCAAAGATCGCCCGCCTCGCCGCGCTCAACGCCCGCGCCGACGGGCTGCTCGTCGCCGTGGACGATGCGGCCGTGGTGGACCGGCTCGCCGGCGCCGCACTCGCGGCCGGCAAGCCGCTCCGCATGCTGGTAGACTTCGAGGTTGGCGGCCGGCGCACCGGCCTCGTCGCGGTGGACGATGCGCTCGCGCTCGCGCGCCACATCGCCGAGACCGAGGGTGCGGTCTATGCCGGCGTCCAGGGCTACAACGGCTCGTTCCAGCGCGAGCCCGACTTCGACGCCCGCCGCGCCGAGCAGGAGCGCTGTACGGCGCCGCTCGCCGCGCTTTGCGAGCGCCTCGGCGCGGAAGGCCTGGCGCCCGAAATCGTCTCCGGCGGCGGCACTGGCACCTATGCCATCGACGCGGCTGCCGGCCTCTTCACCGAGTGCCAGGCCGGCAGCTACATCTTCATGGACGTGAACTACGCCGATACCCCCTTCGAGCCCGACAACCCGCACCCTTTCGAGACGTCGCTCTTCGTCCGCACCACCGTGATCAGCGCGCGGGACGAGTTCGCGGTCACCGACGCCGGTATCAAGGAGCTTCAGCGCGAGGAGTTCCCGCCGCGCGTGGCTTCGGGCGCCGACCCGGCCGCCCTCTACGAGCTGGTCGGCGACGACATGGGCCGCGTCACCGTGCCGGAGGGCGCGCGTCTTCCGCAGGTGGGCGACGCGCTGGAATGCATCGCCCCTCACTGCTACCAGACGCTCTTGCTCTACGATGTCTATCACTGCGTGCGCGGCGACACGCTGGTGGACATCTGGCCGATCGAGGCGCGCTCCCAGTGGTAGGGACAGGCCCGACCGGGTCGCTCCCTCCCGATTCCAACGTGCCGCAACCGAGAAGAGCGCAGAGCCCGTGGCCCTGCGCCGCTGCCGCTATGGTTGTGCTTGCGACAACAATGAGTACGGGGGCCGCAGCGGCCGAGGACGTCTATCTGCGGGCCGGTATCGGCTTCGACCGCCCGACAGAGACCGTGTTCCGCGACAAGAACTGTGAGATCGAGGCAGCGGTCCCGCTCTACGGCTGTGGCTTGGCGCCCGACGGTGCGCCGTATCGTTCGGTGGGGAACTTCGGCACGGTGTCCGCCCTCGAAGTCGGGATCGGCGGCACCGTCGCGTCGGCGCTGAGAATCGAGGCTCTGGTCGAATACCGCCCAAGCCTCACATTCGGCGGGCGAGCCAACTTTCTGGCCCCTGAGCGGCGACAGTCGGTGTCGACCGACCTCTCCGTCCTGTCCGGAATGGTTGTCGCCTATCTGGACCTTCCCGCACTGGGCTTGCCGAGACTCGGCCCGTTCGACCCCTTTCTCGGTGCCGGCATCGGCGCCGTCCGGGTCGCGACGGGCGAGACGCGAATGATGTTCCCGGCGACGACGACTATCGTACCGGGCGCGCGCCGGTCCGATTTCGCCTGGATGGCAACCGCGGGCGTCGCGTCGGCACTGAGCGAGAGCATGACGCTGGACCTGGCGTGGAGGTACAGCGATCTCGGCACCGCCGAGACCGGTACGGGCGGCGGCCGGGCGGTGTGGCAGGACGGGAGCAGGGAGCCGCTCATGCTCAATCAGGCTGCAAGCGAGGCGCGTTTGCGAAGCCACGGACTTCGTTTCTCCGTGCGATACGTATTCTGATTGGGCATCGCTGCAGATGGTGGACAGTGCGGCCGGCCTTCGCCACCATTGGCGAAAGTGCCAGGCAGTCTCTATCGGAGGGTCATCATGCTGAAAGGATGGGCCGTCACCGTCGGTATCGCAGCCTTGGGCCTGAGTATTCTCGCCGCAGGCGAGTCCCAGGCGAAGGTGGAGGGCGATACCATTTATCTGGGTGCCGCCGTGTCGCTGACCGGCAAGTACACCACCGCCGGCGAGCACACCCAGCGGGGCTACGACCTTGCGGTCAAGACCATCAACGACGCCGGCGGCATCACGGTCGACGGCAAGACCTACCGCCTCGAAGTTATCTACTACGACGATGAATCGACACCGGCGCGGGGCGCGCAGCTCGCCGAGCGGCTGATCAATCAGGACGGCGTCGAGTTCATGCTGGGCCCGTACAGCTCGGGCCTCACCAAGGCCATCGCGCCGGTCACCGAGCAGTACGGCGTGCCGATGGTCGAGGCCAACGGCGCCTCGCTTCAGCTCTTCAACAAGGGCTACCGCTATCTGTTTGCGGTGCTTTCGACCACCGAGCAGTACCTCGCCAGCGCGGTCGCGCTCGCGGCCGAGCTTGCCGAGCGCGAAGGGCGCGACCCGGCAACGCTCAAGCTCGCCGGAGCCTTCGAGAACGACCCCTTCAGCCAGGATATCCGCGCGGGCGTGATCGCAGATGCGGCGAAACTCGGCATTCAGGTCGTGATCGACGATCAATTGCCGCCCGAACTCAATGATATGGCCGCGACGCTCGCCAAGGCGAAGGCGGTGAAGCCCGACATCCTCGTCGTCTCGGGCCACTCGAAGGGAGCAGCGCTCGCCATCCGGCAGGTCGAAGAGATGCGGCTCGACGTGCCGATGCTGGCGATCACCCATTGCGACAGCGCCGACGTGATCGGCAAGTTCGGCGCGGCATCGGAGTACACGCTCTGTGCAAGCCAGTGGGCGCCGACGCTCTCCTACCGCGACGACGTGTTCGGCTCGGCGGCCGACTTCGCCGCGACCTTCGAAGCCGAGTACGGCTATGCGCCGCCCTACCAGGCTGCGGAATCCTCCGCTGCGGTCATCGTCTTTGCAGACGCCTTCGAGCGCGCAGGCGGCTTCGACAAGGACGCGGTGCGCGACGCGCTGGCAACGACCGAGATGCAAACCTTCTACGGCAACATTAAGTTCGACGAGACCGGGAAGAACATCGCCAAGCCCATGGTGCTCTACCAGATTCAGGACGGCGCCTATGTCGTGGTCGCGCCGACCAAGTGGGCTGCCTCCGAGGTCCGCCATCCGACCCCGCCGTGGTCCGAACGGTAGGCACCCTCCACGCGTACCCCTCGCACGCGGAAGCGTAGCCGGCGCGCGGTGACAGCCGCGCGCCGGGCGCCTGCGAGGTAGACCATGGCGGCTAACCTTGCGCTCCTGGGCGACGCGCCGTTCCTCATCCTCCAGCTGTTGCTGGACGGCGTGATGATCGGCGCCATCTTCGCCGTCGCCGCCTACGGCATGGCGCTGGTCTGGGGCGTGATGAACGTCATCAACGTCGTCCAGGGCGAGCTCGTCATGCTGGGCGGCTTCATCGCCTACCAGCTCACGCTCTGGGGCCTGAGCCCGCTCTGGGGCATCCCCGTGGCGGCGACCGTGCTCTACGTCATCGGCTCCGGCCTTTACTACGGCGTGATCCGTCGCGTGGCGGACCGCGACATGTTCATC
>JAPOPO010000458.1 GCA_026712885.1 Rhodospirillales bacterium
AGAGCCGGCCTTCGGTGAAGTCGATCGAGACCCTGACGGCGCCGGCAGCGAAGGCTTCGCGCACGTCCTTCTCGCACTCGTCGATCAGGTCGGCCTCGAAGGCCTCGCGCGAGTAGCCCTCGATCTCCTCATCGAGGGGGTAGAGCAGCGCGAGCATCGAGGGCGCGATCACCGCCTGCTTCATCGGCTTGGTCGCCGACTTGATCGAGAGCTTGAGCGAATCGGCGGCGAAGCTCTTGTAGCGGAACGGCCCGCCGGTGAGCCGCGGAAGCTGGCGATGGTGGCCGTCGGCGAAGATGGCGAAGTACTGGCCGCCGCCCGCCAGATGGTCCGCGAGGCCGGTTCCCGCCAGGGTGTCGGTGATGGGATAGGTCGCGAAGCTCGACCAGCGTTGCTCACCATCGGAGACGATGGGCGAGCCGGCGGCCTCCATGCGCGCAATCGAATCGCGCACCGCCTCCTCCTGCTCGGCCTCCAGGTCCGCCTTCGTAATCTTGCCCTCGTCGTAGGCGGCATAGGCAGCCTGCAGCTTTGACGGCCTGGGCAATGAGCCCACGGGTTCCGTCGGAATTCCGGTGGCTGCGCGAGGATCGTAGGTCATCGGTCATCTCCCAGTGTCTGACAATGCCTGCCGCTATCGTTCCACAAGAGCGGCGCGGCACACAACAAGACGCGGGAGCGATACGGCCCACGTTCGCTGGCGCACGCTCCGAACCATGGTGCGATGGTCGGCGTTGCCGGGTGCCGTCATGGTACGGGCATGGGGACCCCCATTCTGGCGAAGCGCCCCACCTCCCCCTGTCGCCCTCCCCCCGCTGGGCGGAGGGGGAACGCAGGCGGAGCAGCCCAATCTCCCTCTCCTCCCCGCCGGGGAGGAGAGGGCCGGGGCGAGGAGGGGAACCGTCAACGAGCGAACACCTGGCAGCCGAATGACCACTAGGCGGGAACAACCCGATCCCCTCCTCCTCCCCTATCAATCCCGCTGGGTAATGGACCCGGCGGGGCTCAAGGTGATCGAGAAGGCACGCCGCATCGGCATCTCTTGGGCCGAGGCCTACGACGCGGTGATGCACGCGGGCTCGAAACGTGGCGGCAACGTCTACTACCAGGCATACAACCTGGAGATGACCCGGGGCTTTATCGAGGACTGCGCGGGCTGGGCGCAGACATTGCAGAACCGTGCCGGCGAGAGTGGCGAAACCTTGATGGAAGAAGATGGGCGCGCCGTGCGGGCCTTCCGCATCTCCTTCGCTTCAGGCAATGAGATTCTCGCCATGACCTCGGCGCCGCGCGCGTTCCGATCCAAGGGCCGGCCCGGCGATCTTGCCATCGTCGATGAGGCGGCATTCGTCGACGACCTCGGCGAGGTGCTCAAGGCGGCGCTGGCCTTCCGCGTCTGGGGCGGGCGGGCGCATGTCATCAGCACCCACAATGGCGAAGCCAGCCCCTTCGCCAACCTCTGCCGCGAGATCGGCGAGGGCGTGCGGCCGGGCTCGCTCCACCGCGTGACACTCGAGAATGCCCTGGAAGAAGGGGTCTTCCGTCGTATCGCCGAGACGCAAGGGCTGCCCTGGTCGGCCGCCGCCGAGGCCGAATGGGAGGCCGCGCTAAGGGCCGAATACGGCCACCATGCAAGCGAGGAGCTCGACTGCATCCCCGCCGCCGGCGCCGGCGCCTGGCTCGCGTGGGAGGCAATTCGCGCCTGCGAAGACCCGACTGCCGGCGACCCGGCCGCGTTCGCCGGTGGAACCGCGACGGTCGGCGTGGACGTGGCGAGGCGGCGCGACCTCTGGGTCGCGGCGGTACTTGAGCAGGTGGGCGACGTGCTCTGGCTGCGCGAACTGGCGGTCCGACAGGGCATCCCCTTCAGCCAGCAGCGGGCGATCGTGGGTGACCTTGCCACGCGCTACCGCCCGGTCCGCATCGCCGTGGACCAGACCGGCATGGGCGAGGCCGTGGTGGAACAGCTGCAGGAGGACCTCGGCCGGAGCGTCGTCGAGGGCGTGCTGATGACTGGGCCGCGCCGGCTCGACGTGGCGACGGCGCTGCGCGAGGCTGTGGAGGACCGGCGGCTCCGCGTCCCGGCTGACGGCGATCTCAGGCGCGACCTCCATGCCGTCCGCGCCGAGGCCGGGCCGACCGGGGCGCCGCGACTGCTTGCCGAGCGTTCGGGCACTGACGGCCACGCTGACCGATTCTGGGCGCTGGCACTGGCCTGCACCGCCGCCCGCGACGGCAACGCGTCCATCGAGGGCGCGAGCGCCGGCCCGCGCGCCGCTGGCCTCGCCGGCTTCTATTGACCATAAACGGGGTCGAGAACGCAGGCCGGCCCACCTTTTCTGCGCGCGCAGAGTGACGCGGCACGCCATCGGAAAAACTCATTCCCGACCCAACAAAACGATCCTTGTCCCAATACTGTGGCACTCACATCTCTTGTCTATGGAGCCCATCCGCTGCGGTGCCGGCTCTGATCGATCCGCCTCACGCGCCGCGCGGCAAGGCTCGAAAGCGAGTTCCGCGACGCGAAGAGGATGCGAGCCATGACAGACGAGAACGACGACACACGCAGAAGCAATAACGACAGCGAAGCGCAAGAAGGGGATCCACTTGGGCTCTACGTCGGCATCCAGACCGGCGAGACCTTTGACGGCAACGAGGTCTTTGCTGTCTTCGACCTCGCCGGCGGAGACGACAGGGCGAACTATCGAGGCGGCGACAACGCCTTCCTCCTGGGCGGAAGTGGCGACGACTTCCTGATGAGCAACGGCGACGATTTCATCATGGGTGGCAGCG
>JAPOPO010000459.1 GCA_026712885.1 Rhodospirillales bacterium
GGCGAGGCGCTGGGGCACATAGCCCACCGTCACGTCCGGCGCCCGCTCGACCGCCCCCTCGTCGATTTCGATCAGGCCGAGCACGGCCTTGGCGCAGGTCGACTTGCCGGCACCGTTGGCGCCGATCACGTAGACCAGCGCCCCACGCGGCACCCGGACGTCGACGTGCCGGATGATCCAGCGCTCGCTCCGCCGCACGCCGATGTCGCGGGCGCTGACCAGCGGCGCTGTCCCGACGGGCGACACGGTCCCTGCCGTCATGTCCTCCGCCAGTAGAGGCGCTTGCCTCTATTGCCCGGATTGTGAAATCCGGTGTACAAAAGGTACATTATAACATTCACATGACCATGCCCGCCTGAAAGAGGGAGACGCAACCATGGATCGTCCACGCACCGTACCACGACGCCTCCCCCTTGTGCTCGCCGCCGCGGCGCTGCTCGGCGTTGCGGCCAGCGGACCGGCAGCGGCCGACGACGAATTGCGGGTCGTCGCCTCGATCAAGCCGGTGCATTCGCTGGTGAGCGCCGTGATGGCCGGCGTCGGCGAGCCTCACCTGGTCATCCGCGGCCACTCGTCGCCGCACACCTTCACCATGCGCCCCTCCGACGCGGCGGCGCTGGAGGATGCCCATATCGTCTTCATGATCGGCGACACGATGGAGACCGCGCTGGCCGGCCCGGTGGAGGCGCTCGCCGGGGACGCCCGCGTGATCAGACTCGCCCACACGCCGGGCCTGGTGCGGCGGCCGCTGCGCGCCGGCGGCGGCTTCGAGGATCACGACCACGACAGCCACGGCCACGCGGGGCAGGACGACCACGACGACGAGGCGATGCATCGCGACGACGATCACGGCCACGGGCACGCCGACCACGACGACGATGACGACGTCGCCTACGACATGCACGTGTGGCTCGACCCGATCAACGGCTGGACCATGGCGCGCGCGATCGCCGGCGCCCTGGCCGAGATCGACCCGGCCAACGCCGCGTCCTACGACGCCAACGTCGATGCCCTCCTCCACCGCCTCAACCACGTGACAGAGGACATCGCCCAAGCGGTGGCGTCTGCCCGCGGCGTACCGTTCATCGTGTTCCACGACGGCTACCGCTATTTCGAGGATCGCTTCGGCCTGACCGCCGCAGGCTCGGTCGTCGTCAGCCCCGAGCGCGCGCCCGGCGCCCGGCGCATCTCCGAGCTTCGCGACAAGTTGCAGGACTTGGGCGTGGTCTGCGTCTTCGACGAGCCCCAGTTCGACAAGCGGCTCGTCCGCACCGTCATCGAAGGCAGCGACGTCAAGGCCGGCACCGTGGATCCCATCGGAGCCACGATCGAGAACGGGCCGGAACTCTACTTCACGCTGCTCCGCAACATGGCGACAGCGTTCAAGGACTGCCTGGCGCCAGCCGACGGAGCCTAGCCGCCTGCGGCTGCGGCCTGGGGCTCCTGCTCCTCTGCCTGCTGCAGCGCGAAGATCGAGGTGTAGCCGCCTGACCAATCCGGCGGCAACAGGCAGGGTCTCGGGTCGAAGTGGATCCAGCGGGGGCGCTCGCCCCGCACGAGTTCCCCATTGTGGGTCGAAGGATAATTGTAGGCCGTCACCGGCAGCGCGTCGGCGGACGAGAAGGCGTTGAGCAGCAGCGGCCGCGAGCGTGCCGAATTGGTGTTGGGCTTGGAGCCGTGGATCATGCGGCAGTGGTGCACCGTCACCGAACCCGCAGGTCCCTGTAGATAGACCGCCTTCTCCACCGGCACGCGCGCGAGGTCGCCATCGCTGATGGCGCCGGACCAGCAGTCATATTCGTCATAGAGGTCGAACAACTCGCCCTGGTGCGCGCCGGGGATCACGCCCATGGGGCCCATGCTCTCGTCCACGTCCTCGAGATAGACGCCGATGGTGAGCACGCTGTAGTTGGTGTGCGGCCAGTACTGGATGTCCTGGTGCCACTTTACCTCCTCGCCACCGTCGGACCATTTGAAGTTGAGCTTGGAGTGGTGAAACATCACGTTGGGCCCGAGCAGGTCCTCGGCTAGGTCGGTGATGCAGGAATCGCTCGCGAAGCGCCAGTAGTCGAGGTGTCGCGCCACCGGCTGGTTCAGTCGCCTGAGCCGGGGCGCCGTTGCGCAATGATCGGGTTCCAGGTCGAACTCCTCGCCTGACGCAGCCCGGCTCCGGCTCTGGTCGATGAAGTGCTCGCTCAAGCCCCGCAGCGTAGCGAGCCAGTCCTGCGGCACGAACCGTTCGAGCAGGAGATAGCCGTCGCGGAAGTACGCCTCCCGCTGCACATCGCTTAGCACCTTGGGGGGATGGGCCAGCACCTGCTCCGGGGTCATGGCGGCGCCTCTCGTCCGAATGAGCCGTGCCGCCATGGTGTCACGAGCCGTCATTCCCCGCCAGTCATGGTTTAACCGGTGCGTCGGGGAGCGCGGAAAGACGACGTCGCGCGCTCATCCAATCGGTCCAACGGCGTGGTGGAGCATCGCGGTTAGTGCGCGGGCTACCGCGCAGCGGACGCTAAAGTTTAGCGGAATTCGGCACACAAACAGGGGGACACGTTCACGCAACGTAATCCGAATAATGGATCATTCGCTCCAATATTTTCCCATATCCCGGAGCGAACGTTCCGATCTTTCGATGTTCTCCGCAACGGACCGTTCATTGCGCGCCGCGACCATGCCCACCAACACTTCTACGAGGGTGGTGGCGCCGATATGGGACGGGAAAATGTTCGGGCTGTGGACCGAAATCAACAGGATGTCGTTGGAGCACGCGGCCAGAGGCGACGTCCGCCGGTCGGTAATGCCGATCACCCGTGCACCCGCCTTCCGAGCGCGCCGGGCAACTCTGATGGCTTCGGCCGCGCAAGGCTCGACGGCGATGCAGACGACGACATCGCCGGGCGCCAGGGATTCCAACTGATGCGAGAGCTCGGCACTGTCGCGCGCCAGCAGGTGCCAGTTGCGGAACCCCGTGGCCGCCACGTGGTGCAGGTAGTTGGCGGACGATTCGGACGCGAGCATGCCGACCACGAGGACGGTGCGCGCGTCGGTCAACGACTGCACTGCCCGCTCCAGTGCAGTGCGGTCTATGTGGTCGAACAACGTGTAGATGTTGGTGATTGCAGCCTGTTGAAAGGCATTGAGAGCGTGGTCAAATTCGCTCTCATGGGCGACCACATGGACTTGACCGCTTTCGAGCGAATAACCGGCCGCTTGCTCGTTGATGCTATCGCGGTAAAGCGCGCGAAAATTGTCGTAGGTGTCGAAGTCAATCGCCCTGGCGAGCCGATTCATGGTGCTGGGAGGCACCCCCGCTCTTGCCGCCAATTGTCGCATGGAGAGCGTGGCGACTTCGCTTGGATGCTCCAGAATATAGGCGGCGCACTTCTTGAGCTGACGGCTGAGCTTGGGATAAGCCTTCGTCAGAAGGTCCGCCCCTTCGCCAAATTCCACGCGCATCTCTATCTCCGAGCGATCATGTCAGCGAACGGCACGGGGTTCCATCTTCGACCCTCCGTCATCTCCAACCGCCCTACGCGTCTCCTGACAACAACCGCCGGATATCGGTCGTTCGTATCCGCCCAGTCGTTGGCGCTACAAACGCGCGGGCCATTCAACCTGAATAAACGCATGGGCACCGTCTCAAGCGTCGCAAATGCGCCTATTTTCGTCAATATAAATCTGTGGATTTGGAAAAATAAATAGTGCCGCTGGCGACAGATGCGAATTTACACCTGGGAAACAGAAGAAAACTAATCCACATGATGCGGAGGCGTACGCTCAGGGAGTTAAGTGGAGCGAGGATCATCGCACCGCCGTTCAGGCAACACCGAAGGGCGCATTCGGAGCGAAAACAGGCGCCCGCCAAGATAGCCGGAGCGGGCGGGGGAGTGCTATAACGGCGCGCCCTCGATCCTCGCGCGGCGGGACGGCTTCATGAACCTCCACGAATATCAGGCCAAGCAGGTGCTGGCGGGCTTTGGCGTGCCGGTGCCGCGCGGTGTGCCGGTGCTGGCTCCGGACGCGGTGGCTGCTGCCGTCGACGCGCTCGGCGGCCCTGTGTGGGTGGTCAAGGCGCAGATCCACGCCGGCGGGCGCGGCAAGGCCGGCGGCGTCAGGGTCTGCACTGGCCGCGACGAGGCGGTTGCGGCGGCGCAGGCCATGTTCGGCAAGGTGCTCGTTACCCACCAGACCGGGCCGGACGGCCGCGAGGTGCGCCGCGTCTATCTCGAGGAAGGCGCCGATATTGCCCACGAGTACTACCTCGGCGCCGTGGTGGACCGCGAGAGCGGGCGCGTCGCTCTGATCGCCTCAGCTGAGGGCGGCGTCGAGATCGAGGCGGTCGCGGCCGAGAACCCGCAAGCCATCGTGACCGTGCCGGTCGATCCGGCGAGCGGCTTCCAGCCCCACCACGGGCGCAGCCTCGCCTTCGGCCTCGGCCTCTCCGGCGAGGCGGCGAAGGCGGCCGGCAAGCTCGCGCGCGCCGTCTATGACGCGGTTCTCGGCACCGATGCGAGCCTGGTGGAAATCAACCCCCTGATCGAGACGAGAGCGGGATCGCTCATCGCCCTCGACGCCAAGGTGAGCATCGACGACAACGCGCTCTACCGCCAGCGGGAGATCGCGGCGCTGCGCGATGCAGACGAGGAAGACCCGGCCGAGCGCGCCGCCGGCGAGCACGAGCTCAGCTACGTCAAGCTCGACGGCAACATCGGCTGCATGGTGAACGGCGCCGGCCTCGCCATGGCGACGATGGACATCATCAAGCTGCATGGCGCGGAGCCCGCCAACTTCCTCGATGTGGGCGGCGGCGCCACCCGAGAGCGGGTCACCGAAGCCTTCAAGATCATCCTCTCCGACCCCAACGTCCGCGGCATCCTGGTCAACATCTTCGGCGGCATCATGCGCTGCGACGTGATCGCCGAAGGCATCGTCGCGGCCGCGCGTGAGGTATCGCTGGAACTCCCACTTGTCGTCCGGCTCGAAGGCACCAATGTGGGGAAGGGCAAGGCGATCCTGGATGGCGCAGGAATCGACCTGATCGCGGCCGACAATCTCGGCGATGCGGCGGCAAAGGTGGTTCAGGCAATAGGGCGGGCGGGCTGATGGCGGTCCTCGTCGATCGCGACACACGGGTGATCTGCCAGGGCTTCACCGGCGCGCAGGGCACCTTCCACTCGGAGCAGGCGACCGCCTACGGCACGCAGATGGTGGGCGGTGTCACCCCCGGCAAGGGTGGCAGCACTCATCTCGACCTGCCGGTGTTCGACACCGTGGCCGAGGCCCGCGCGGCGACCGGGGCCGACGCCTCCGTGATCTACGTGCCGGCGCCCTTCGCGGCGGACGCGATCCTGGAGGCCATCGACGCCGAAATCGGCCTCGTCGTCTGCATCACCGAGGGCATCCCCGTGCTCGACATGGTGCGGGTCAAGCGCGCGCTCGCCGGCTCCCGGACTCGTCTCATCGGTCCCAACTGCCCCGGCATCATCACGCCGGACGAATGCAAGATCGGCATCATGCCGGGTCACATTCACCGGCGCGGCCGGGTCGGCATCGTCTCGCGCTCGGGCACCCTCACGTACGAGGCGGTGGGGCAGACCACCGCCGCCGGGCTGGGACAATCGACCTGTATCGGTATCGGCGGCGATCCGATCGCCGGCACCGACTTCATCGACTGCCTCGCCCTCTTTGCGCGTGACGAAGAGACCGAGGCGATCGTGATGATTGGCGAGATCGGCGGCAGCGCGGAGGAGAAGGCGGCCGACTTCGTGCGTGCGGAGAAGCTTGCCAAGCCCATCGTCGGCTTCATCGCAGGCCTGACGGCGCCGCCCGGCCGGCGCATGGGCCACGCCGGCGCCATCATCTCGGGCGGCAAGGGCGGCGCCGCGGACAAGATCGAGGCCATGCGCAGCGCCGGCATCACGGTGACGGAATCGCCGGCGGCAATCGGCACCACGGTGCTCGATGTGCTGAACGGCCGCCGCCGCGCGGGGCACGCAGCATGAGCGACGGTCTCGGCGGAGCCTCCTCTTTTCTCGGCGGCGCCGACCCCGCCGTCATCGAGCAAATTCACGCGCAGTATCTGCGCGACCCCGGCTCCGTCGATCCGAGCTGGCACCGAATTTTCGAGGGCGAAGACGCCTTCGAGGGCGGGGACGGCGCAGCACGGTGCGCGCCGGCGGCCGCTCAGGAGGATCGGAAGATGGGGCTGCCGGAGCCCCGCCCGCCTGCGGCCGGCACCGATCCGGACGCACCGGTCCAGGCCGAGACCATCGATTCCATCCGCGCGCTCATGATGATCCGCGCCTACCGGGTGCGCGGCCATCTCATCGCGAGCCTCGACCCCCTCGGCCTGGAGGGCGAGCGGCACCACCCGGAGCTCGACCCCAAGAGCTACGGCTTCTCGGAGGCCGACTACGAC
>JAPOPO010000137.1 GCA_026712885.1 Rhodospirillales bacterium
ATCGAGCTTGACGGGAAACGCCCCATTACAGAAGTGGGCCCCTGGGGTCGGACAGGCGGTTTGAAATGAGTTGACCGGTGCGCCGGGCATTCGAAGGATCGACGCCCATGAGCGCGTGCACCTTTACCCGTTCGTGGAACCCGCGCGAGGCGATGGCGTAGTCGAATTGCCGCTTGGCCTCGTCCGGAGGGTGTCCGCTGCGCACCCATGTCGGCACGTTCTTCGTGTCGGGTGGCACGTCGGGTTGAGGCCCGGAGGGCTGCCATCCGTCCGGCGCCTGCGGGCCCAGGAACTCCAGACCGAGCGCCGCCACCCGGTCCCAGAAGGCGCGCTCGCGCTCGGGCAGCGCCAGGGTGTTGCCCGTCGCGCCGTAGATCATGTTCAGATCGCCGGCCGCGAGAATGCGGTGCCTGGACGGGTCCTCGTGGCCGATGAATGCCGAGATGTCCGAGAGGATGCGGTGCGCCGACACGTCGGCCGCACCGACGCTCCATGACGTTCCGGTCGACGGGTGAGGCTTGATATAGCGCGCATACATGGAGACCGCGATGAACACGTCGTCCTGCGGCTGGCCGCGCGGCGTCACCCTGGCGGCGGCGATGGTCCCGATGCCGCTCACGCCGATGTCGCGCTCGCCGAGGTGGCTGATGGGCGGAACCGCCCTGAACCATTCGACCTCCACCCGGTCGGACAACTTCACGATCAGGGGCCAGCGGTCGAAGATCGGGCGGCCTTCATAGGGACGATTCTTCCAGAACTCTTCACTCCCGTGTGGAACCGGATGCGTCAGATCGGGGGGCGGATTCCCCGTCTCCTGCAAGAGCGCCACATCCGCCTCGCCCTGCCGCGCCATCTCGACCAGCTCGCGCCACGGCTGCCAGCGTTTGGCGATATTCCAGCTCACCACCCTGATCATGCGGCCTCACCCCTTCGTGCGGTTGCCGGCGCTTGATGTGCAGCCACATACGCGGAGCGCACTATTCAGCGCGCGCATGGTCGTTGCACGGCGTTCCAGAATCGCGCTGGTGACCGGACGAATTCGATCTCGCGCGCCTTCCTCGTGACGCCCACACACCGGACGCACGTCCTATGCACAAGCGCTCCGCGCGCAGGCAGAGTCCGGTCGCTGCAGACCGATTCGCCGATTGACCCGATGAATTCGAAGCCTCGCCAGGGCGGCGGGGCCAAGTGACGGAAAGGAGCCTCTATGTCGACCCAAGCCACGCTAGTCAGGGCCGGGCTCCGGCGCCTGTTGGACTATCTGAAGGGCGAGCGCGAGCGCATCGCCGAGACGCGCCGGGGGGGGGGGCTTCTTCCCGAGCAACGCCATGGCCGAGCTCAAGCAGCACGTGTGGCTGAAGTGCAACCGACCTCCCTTCATCGATCCCCACGGCAGTCTGTATCCGGACGCGCAAGCCGTCATCGAGGCGAACATCAACTACATGAATCATCGGGGCCACCCGCAAGAGCTCGACCGCCTGATCAGGGCGGTCGAGACGATCGTCTCCCGGCGCTCGCCCGCCGCGAGGGCGGGAGGAAACCCAGCGGCGTAACGCGATGGCGGGAATGGCGAGCCTTTCCGTGCCCGCACACCAGCAGTGAGGAGGAAGTCATGAGAATCCAATGGAGGCCTGTTCATATTCTCAAGGAGCAGGTTGCCAATATTCGCGAATGGGAGGCCCAGAGCCGGCGCGAGCTCGGCGAGTGGACCGAGGACACGCATGGAGCGACGCTTCCGGCAGTCGAGGCCGTGGACCAGGCCCGCGCCGAGGCCGGCCTCCAGCCGCCCCGTGAGCCGACCACTGAGGATATCTCTGCCAGAGCGTATGAGCTGGCGAAGGAGTCCGGCGGCAAGCTGAGCACTAGCGAGGCCGTGGACCAGGCCCGCGCCGAGGCCGGCCTGCAGCCGCCCCGCGAGCCGACCACTCAGGATATCTCTGCCAGAGCGCATGAGTTGGCGAAGGAGTCTGGCGGCAAACTGAGCACGGCGGCGGCCGTGGACCAGGCCCGCGCGGAGGCGGCGACTCTCGCATCGAGAGGCACGAGCGCGCGCAGTCAGCAAGTGTGGGAGCGCCGTCAAGCGCAGCACGGGAAAGTCCAGGAAACCTTGATGGACACCGCCCTTGCTTTGGAGCGCCGCCTTATCGCTCACGCCCGCGAGCTGATCGCAGCTGCGCGGCGCGCGTTGGGCGACGACCCGTTGCGAGCGCGCGAGCTCGCAATCCGAGCCAGGGAGGCGATGTCGGCGATATCTCCGCTCTACGGCAAGAAGCCGGACCATGGACCGGCCCGCCGCATATTGCAGGGCGCGAATGGCCGGCCGGTTTGACGCCCGTGATGCGGGCAATGCTGCCACGCGAGCGCGGCGCCCCGCCGACGGTGCAAGAACGGGCGGTAAGCGGCCTGAGGGCTGAATGACGGCGCCTGATCTTGGGAAGGTATTGTGCGAGGTATCGGCGTTGGCACGCCGGGCCGACGCTCTCGCCATGCGCTCACCCGACTATCCTGCGCACGAGGCGGGCGCGGTCATGGAGGCGCTGACGGGCGCGCGCCTGGATCATCTGCGCGCCTGCGAACTCGGGCCGGAGCGCGCCGGCGCGGTGCACTTCGCCAAGTCGATCGTCGTGCTGTCATCCATGCTGGGCGCGCGGCACGGGCTCGCGGTCGGCATGGCGGGCATTTTGGACGATTTGCGGGCGCCAGGGGGCGCGAGCGACGGCAATGGCTACGATCCGGCCCGCCGGGTCTGCCTGCGCTGCCAGCAGCCCTTTGAGAGCGACTGGCGCGGACACCGCATATGCGGCGCCTGCGCCCCGCTGATGGCGGAGGAGCCCTACGCCCCGCTCCCATGAGCGGGCCAGCCGGGCAGCCACCAGGTCGCCCCCACCCAGCGACTAGGCGTCGCACCCGACTTTCCGTCGGCTACAAACTGCGAAAAAGACCAATAGAATGCTGGCCTACAGAATATTTCTTGGAAGCCATTCCCTTGATTTTATGAAACAATCGTATTGACTCTTAGTATTCATGGTTGTATCTTGGAGAAATAATTAACAAAAATCTTGCCTATCCGCTCCTCTTGTGCGTAAGGTATTTACCACACAGTTGTCTCAACTAACCTCACGGGAGGATTTATGATCAATCGCGAACAAATTAAACCCTTTGTTTTGGGCATCGTGGGCGGCGCTGCTGCCATCGCCATCGTTGCCTCTGCGACTGGCTGGGTCGTCACCAGCGGCTCGAGGGATGACCAGGTGCAGATCGCCTGGATCGACGGGCAGGCCACCATTTGCGACTCGCTGGCCAAGGCCCACCGGCACGCCAGCAACGATGTCAGCGATCTCTCC
>JAPOPO010000346.1 GCA_026712885.1 Rhodospirillales bacterium
ACGGTGACGACGCGATCTGCGGATCGCGGATTGACGGGGAAGGGCCGCCCCAGCCGGGCGGCCCTTCCAACGTTACGGGCCCATGACTGACGAGGCGCCCGAGAGCGGCGTCATCGGCGTCATCCCCGCCGGATTCTGGCGGCGCGTCGCGGCGTGGATCATCGATACGATCATCGTGCTGGTGGGCGTCTACCTCGTCGGTTCGTACCTGTGGCCCGACCTGATAGAGACCACGACGCACCTCTCCGAGAGCGATGGCGCGCGTCTGGAGGTCGTGAGCTATGCGCTCTCCTGGCTCGGCTCCATCGTCTTCGGCATCGCCCTGGGGGTCTACACGGCGCTGCAGGAGGCCGGGCCGGCGCAGGCGACGCTCGGCAAGCGCATGCTGGGGCTTCGCGTCACGGGGCTCGACGGCGGGCGGGTCTCGCTGTTCAGGGCGAGTTATCGCTGCTGGCCGCTCTGGCTGCCCGGCCTCGTCAGCATGGTCGTCGGCCTCAATTTCATCGTGGGCTTCGCCGCCATCGCCGCTTGCATCGCGGTCGCCTTCACCCGCCGCAAGCAGGGCCTGCACGACATGCTGGCGCGCTGCCTGGTGGTGCGCCGGCCGCCGCGTGTCATATAAGGGCGCGCGAAGGGCACTCGCACCCACCGGCCTTTTGCGCCATGATCCCGCGCCGGCGGGCAGGCGAGTCGCCAGGGGAGGGCGCAAAGAGATGGTCGCTGAGCGCGCGAACGAGCGGGTCTGCTACTTCAACGGGGAGATCGTGCCGGAGAGCCGGGCCCTGGTCTCTTTCCGCGACCGGAGCTTTCGCTATGGCGACGGCGCCTTCGATACCACACGCACCTTCGGCCACCGCATCTTCAAGCTCGAAGAGCACATCGTGCGCTTCTACAAGACGTTGCGCTATCTGCGGATCGACCCCGGCATGGCGCCGTCGGAGATGAAGCGTCACACCGAGGAGGTGCTCGCCCGCAACCTCCACCTGCTGGGTCCGGACGAGGACTACTGGGTGTTCCAGCGCATCTCCCGCGGTCTTGAGCCGGCGGGCGGCGATTTCTACGGCTCGACCGATCCCGTGCTCATCATCGACTGCACGCCGCTTCCGATTGCCCAGCGCGCCCATTATTTCCGCGACGGGATTCCGTTGCTGGTCCCGTCCAACCGCCGCGCGGCGCCGGATACGATTTCCCCCAGGGCGAAGACCCACAATTATCTCAATCTCTTCGTCGGGAACGACGAGGTGCGCCGGCGCGACCCCAATGCCCTGGCGCTGTTCCTCGATCACAACGGCAATCTCAGCGAAGGGGTCGGCTCCAACATCTTCCTCGTCACCGACGGGGTGCTCTACACCCCGCAGGACCGCTACGTGCTCAACGGCATCAGCCGCGAGACCGTGCTGGAGCTTGCGGCGGAGGCGGACATCGAGGTGGTGAAGTGCGACCTCGATCTGTTCGACGCCCACGGTGCCGACGAAGCCTTCATCACGTCGACGAGCTACTGCATTTGTCCGGTGGCGACCATCAACGATGTGCCCTTCGGCGAGCGGCGGATCCCCGGTCCGATCACGGAGCGATTGATGGGGCTCTACTGCAAGCTCATCGGCTTCGATTTCGTGGACCAGTACCTCAAGCACCTTCACTAGTGCGTTAGGAGACCTCGACCATGCTTGAGATCGTCAAGCCGGGACTCGAGACCAGCATTCAGGATTTCCCCGGCCGTGTCGGCTACTGGAACCAGGGCTTCCCGCCGTCTGGCCCGATGGACATGTGGTCGTTCCGCCTCGCCAACCTCGCGGTCGGCAACGACGAGGGCGCGCCCGGGCTGGAAGCCCAGTTCATGGGGCCGACCATCCGCTTCCAGCGCGACGGCGTGATCGCGATGACCGGCGCCAACATGCGCCCGATCCTCGACGGGCAGCCGATCCCGATGTGGGAGAGCGTGGCGGTGGACGCCGGGCAGACCCTGGTGATGGGGCCGGCGGTCGCCGGCGCGCGCGGCTATCTCGCGGTGGCGGGCGGCATAGACGCGCCGGAGTGGCTCGGCTCGGCGTCCACCTTCCACAAGGCCGGAGTCGGCGGGCTCGACGGCCACGCGGTACGGGCGGGGCAGGTGCTCCCGGTGAAGGAGGCTGCAGGCACGCCAGGCCGGCGGATTTCCGATCGCGCGCGGCCGAGCTTCCCGGGCGGCAAGACCTGGGAGATCGAGGCGGTGCGGGGCCCCAACGACGACTGGATCGACGATGCCGGCCACGAGCGCTTCATCGAGACGGCCTGGATCCTGGAGGCGCGGAGCGACCGCACGGGCTATCGCTTGAGCGGGCCAGACTGGACGTTCACCGAGAAGGCCACCGACAAGCTTCCGGAGCACGGCGACTTTCCGTCCAACATCATCGACCAGGGCTATCCGCTCGGCGCGGTCAACCTGGGCGGTCAGACGCCGATCATCCTGATGAACGACGGCCCCAGCATGGGCGGCTTCATCTGCCCCTACACGGTGCCGTCCGCCGGCTTCTGGAAGCTCGGTCAGATGAAGCCCAACGAATACATCAAGTTTCGCGAGGTCTCGGTGGGGGAGGCGCAGGAGCTGCGTATCGCCCTCGACGACACCTGCACGCTCGACAGCATCGAATAAGAGGAGATCGGTCGATGGCGGAAGAGGTTCTGACCCAGGCGCCGGGCAACGTGTGGAAGGTCCTGGTGAAGGAGGGCGACTCGGTCAAGGCTGGCGACACCCTGTTCATCCTCGAGGTGATGAAGACCGAGGTGCCCCACGACGCCGAGGGCAACGGCACGGTCAAGGCGCTCCACGTCAAGGAGGAAGACGCCGTCGACGTGGGCCAGCTCGCCGTGGTGATCGAATAGATCGCGCGCGGACGGTTCCGCCGGCGGCCGGGGGCGGGACATGCGGGTCCTGGTGCTCGGCGCCGGCGTGGTCGGCACCGCCGCGGCCTACTTCCTGAACGAGGCCGGCCACGAGGTCACCGTGGTCGAGCGCCAGGCCGGCGCCGGGCTGGAGACCAGCTTCGCCAACGGCGGCATCGTCGGCGCATACAGCTCGCGGCCCTGGGCGCACCCCGAAGTGCCGCGCATGCTGATCAAGTGGTTCGGGCGCGAGGATGCGCCCTACCTGTTTCGCTTGCGCCCGGACCTCGCCCAGTGGCGCTGGGCCGTAAGCTTCCTGCGCCATTGTACGCGGGCGCACTTTGAGCGCTCCCAGCAGGTCTCGCTCAGGCTTTCCACCTACAGCTACGAGTGCCTGAAGGCGCTACGCGAGAAGGAGGGGATCGCCTACGACCAACGTGCCGAGGGGGTGCTTCACCTCCATCGCGACACCGCGTCGCTGGATGCATCCTACGCTTACGAGACCCGGATGGCGGATACCAGCTTCCACCCGGAACAACTGGATCGGGACCAGATGCTCGCGGTCGAGCCCGCGCTGCAGCAGACGGCGGACCAGTTCGCGGGCGCAATCTATTTCCGTAACGACGAGTCGGGCGACGCGCACAAGTTCACGGCGGGCCTTGCTGCGGCCGCTGCTGCGAACGGTGTGACGTTTCGGTTCGGCGAGACGGTGCGGCGCTTGAGCGGCAACCGCCGGCGTGTGACCGGCGCGGAGACCGACAAGGGCGCCATCGAGGCCGATGCGGTGGTGATGAGCCTCGCGAGTTACAGCCCGCGCTTCCTCAAGCGCCTCGGGCTTCGGGTGCCGATCTACCCGCTTAAGGGCTATTCGGTGACGATCCCGACGGAGGGCTACAACGGGGCGCCGACGCGGGCTATCCACGACGGCCATCGACGCATCGTGATGAGCCGGTTGGGCGACCGGCTGCGCTGCGCCGGCACGGCCGAGCTGGACGGCCACAATGTCACCATCCGCGCCGACCGGGCGAGGGCGACGCTGGACGCGGCGATGGCGGTGTTCCCGAGCTGCGGCGACCGAACCAAGGCCGAGCGCTGGATCGGCTTCCGCCCGATGACGCCGGACTGCCTGCCGATCATCGGCAAGACGCGGGTTCCGGGGCTCTACCTGGACACCGGCCACGGCAGCACGGGCTGGACCTACTCGTCGGGCTCCGGCCGAATCATCGCGGACATCATCTCGAGCCGGGAGCCTGAGATCGACATGACGGGTATGAGGCCGGACCGCTTTTAGTCCGGAGTTCTCGCCAAGGGTCTGCCCGTGTCGGTCAGTTCGAGCCGTTCCCCAGCAGGCGGTCGTAGTGTCCCGCGGTGCGGGCCGCGGTCTCGCGCATCGCCTCCTTGAGCGAATCGATGCCGGTCACGTCGCAGGCGCGCTCGATCACCGCGAGCAGTGCCGGCGGCGCGGTCGCCTCGACGAAGCGCTCCTCCTCCACCGTCAGGCTCAGGATGCCGTGCAGGTTGCGCCACAGCGTTACAGCCTCGGCGAGCTCGCGCGCGGTCTGCTGCTCGATCAGCCCGTGATCGCCCGCTGCCTCGAAGACGGAGGCCGGGTCGCCGGCGAGCACCGCCTCGGTCTCGGCGCCGTGCAGCAGCTGCAAGTGCTGCGCGATGAACTCGGCGTCGATCAGCCCGCCGCGCTTCTGCTCGATATCCCAGATGTCTTCGCCAGGGTCGTCGCCGCGCAGGTCCTCGCGCAGGCCGGCGATCTGGGCGGCGAGGTCGCCCGCCTCGTGTGCCCGCCTGAGCGCGGCGAGGCGCGCCTCCTCGAAGCGCTCGCCCAGGTCGCCTTCGGCCCAGACCACGCGCGCGCGGGTGAGCGTCTGATGCTGCCAGGTGGGAACGCCGTCGCGAAAGTGCTCGACGAAGGAGGCGAGCGAGGTGACGATGGGCCCGGCGTTGCCGGACGGGCGCGGGCGCATGTCCACGTCGTAGAGCGTACCCTCTGCCGTCGCCGCCCGGATCGCCGCGACGTAGCGCCGGCTGAGCTGCCCGTAGTAGCGGTCGGGCTTGAGCGGCTTGCGCCCGTCGGATTCCTCCACGCCGGCCGGATGGTCGTAGACCAGGATGAGGTCGAGCGGCCCGGTCACCGTCATCTCCCGGCTGCCGAGACGGCCGAGCGCCACCACGGCGAAGCGGCCGTCGCGCACCCGGCCGTGCGTTGCGGCGAAGGCATTGGCGACGACGGGGTACGCCGCGCCGAGGCAGGCATCGGCGATGTCCGAGAGCGGCGTTGCGGCCTCCACCGGAAAGAGCAGCCCGCGCAGCATGTGCACGCCGATGTGGAAGATCTTGTCGTTGGCCCAGCGCCGCTCGGCGTCCAGGAAGTCCTGCATGTCGCGCGCGCGGAGCGCCACGTCGGCGAGCTCGGCCTTCATTTCCGTCGTGCCGAACTCGCGCTGGTAGAACACGCGGACGAGGCCGCGGCGCGCGATGGTCGCGAGCTCGGGCCCCAGATCGTCGGCATCCGGCACGTCGAGGTCGGAGAACTCCCGGCTCAGCACGCTGTCGAGCAGCATGGGCCGGTGCTCCAGCCAATTGGCGAGGCGGGGGGCCGAGCCCATGATCTCCGTGATCAGGTCGAACAGCTCGGGGTGCGCCGCGAACATGGAGAAGAGGTGAGAGCCGGCGGGCAGGCGGGCGAGGAAGCCGTCGAACAGCGCGAGCGCCGAATCGGGGTCCGGCCAGGCGGAGAAAACGTCCAGGATCGTGGGCAGCAGCTCGGCCAGCCGCTCGCGCGCTTCCTCGCCGCGCACGGCGCGGTAGCGACCCTCGCGCCAGGCCCGGAGCGTCTCGAACGCGCGCTCGGGATGGGCGTAGCCCATGGCCGCCAGCGTCTCCAGCGTGGCATCGCCGTCGCCCTCGTCGCTGAGGTCGAGGGTGCCTTCGGACGTGAGCGCGGGCTCGTCCTCGAAGAGGGACATGTAGTGGCGTTCCACGGTCCGAAGATGGCCAAGCAGCACCTCGACGAACGCATCGACCGTGTCGTAGCCGAGGAAGGTGGCGGCCTGCGCAACGCCTTCCTCGTCGTCCGGCAGGCTGTGGGTCTGGCGGTCGTCCGCCATCTGCAGCCGGTGCTCGACGGTGCGGTGGAAGGTGTAGGCCTCCATCAGCTCCGTCACCGCCTGCCTGCGCATGTGGCCGGCTTCGACCAGGAGGTCGAAGGCCTGCCGCGTGCCGCGCACGCGCAGCGTCGGGTCGCGCCCGCCCCAGATGAGCTGTTGCGTCTGGGCCAGGAACTCGATCTCGCGGATGCCGCCGCGCCCGAGCTTCATATTGTGGCCGACCACGGCGACCTGGCCGACGCCGCGGTGAGCATCGATCTGGCGCTTGATCGCGCGGATGTTCTGAATCGCGGCGAAGTCGAGGTGGCGGCGCCAGACGAAGGGCTGCAGCCGCTCGAGGAAGCCGTCGCCGGCTTCGATGTCGCCGGCCACGGGCTTGGCCTTGATCATGGCCGCCCGCTCCCAGTTCTCGCCGGTGGTGGCGTAATAGGCCTCGGCGGCGCGGACCGAGAGGGCCGCGGCGGTCGAGGCGGGGTCGGGGCGCAGGCGGAGGTCGGTGCGGAAGACGTAACCGTCCGCGGTCCGCTCGTCCATGATCGTGACCAGGTTGCGGGCGAGGCGCGCGAAGATCTGCTGCAACCCGTCGCCGCTCGGGTCGGACGCGATCTCCTCGTCGAAGAGGACGATGATGTCCACGTCGCTGGAATAGTTGAGCTCGCCCGCGCCGAGCTTGCCCATGCCGAGGATGATGAGGCCGGAGCCTTGTTCCGGCGCCTCCGGATCCGGCAGTGCGAGCTTGCCGCGATCGTGCAGGTTGCGCAGCAGGTGGGTGCAGACGGCGCTGAGTGTCACCGAAGCGATGTCGGAGAGCGCGCCGGTCACATGCTCCAGCGGCCAGACCGCGGCGATGTCGGCCATGCCGATGGCGAGGCTGGCACGGCGCTTCGCCACCCGCAGGCGCTTCATCACCTGCTGCCGCGATTCCTCACCGAGGGCGCTGGTATCCGCCGCCAGCGCGCGCGCGGCGGCGTAGGCAGCCTCCGCCCCCTGCTCGATCAGCACTTGCGCGAATTCCTGGTCGGCGGTGAGGCAATGGCTGAGGTAGCGGCTGTTGCCGAAGAGCGCTGCGAGCAGCGCGTTGGTGGTGGCATCGGCTTCGCTCGCCTCGGCGAAGCCGATGAGGCCCGCGTCCTCGCTCTGGGCCGCGTTCTCGCGCCAGCGCTCCCAGCAGAGCGCGAGCGCCGCTTCGTCCGCAGGCAGGGGAGGCCGTGCCGCCTCCTTCCATTCAGGCGCTATGTTCACGGGCGCTCTCGGGCCATCATGGGTTTGCGCCCCGGAGGACGGGGGCAGGTGTGCGGGAGGAATGCGACATGCCGAAGGTCATGGCCAACGGAATCAATATGTACTACGAGCTGATGGGCAAAGGCGACCCGTTGGCGCTGATCGGCGGCTCGCTTTTCGGGCGGCAGAACTTCGCGATGGTGTGGGAGGGGCTGGCCGAGGAGTTCCAGCTCATCAGCTACGACCAGCGGGGCTACGGCCAGAGCGACCGCCCCCTGATGCGCTACGACCTCGATATCTGGGCCGACGATCTCGCGGCATTGCTCGACGAGCTTCGGATCGAGCGAGCGCACGTGATGGGCACCTCCGCCGGCGGCATGATCGCGCTGAAGTTCGCGTCGAAGTATCCCGACCGCTGCATCGGCGTGGTCAGCGACTGCGCGTTTGCGAAATGCGACACCATGCGCCGGATCATGTTCCGCACCTGGCGTCACATGGCGCAGACCTGGGGCTGTGGCCCGGAATTCGCCGATCACGTGATAACCCAGGCGGTCGGCGCCGACTTCCTCGATGGCCCCAACGGCCAACCGCTGATCGAGATGGTGCGCACCATCGTGGGGCTGAACGCGGTGGAGACCGTGGTCCAGGCCTGCATCGCCATGGAGGAGATGGACCTGCGCGAGGACTGCAAGCAGATCAGGAACCCGACGCTGGTCATTACCGCGGCGAAGGACATGCTCACGCCCATGCTGACCGGGCCGGACGGCGCCGGCGCGCAGTGGGTCGTGGACAACGTGCCGGGCTGCGAGGCGATCGTCTACGAGGACATCGGCCACGCCGACCTGGTCGAATGCCCGGAGAAGACCATCGCGTCGGCCACCGCCTTCCTCCACCGCGCGAAGGAGAAGGTGCTGGGGTAGGGGGCCGGCGTGGTGGCTGGCGTTGGCGGGCTGTGGTAGACAGCGGTCGATGGAGTCCCCGGCCGGCTGGAGGAGCGACGATGGCGACGAACGGCTCCGGTGAGGGACGGCGCGAGAGCGTCGGTGTGCGGGTCGGCAGCGTCACGATCGGCGGCGGCGCGCCGGTCGTCGTCCAATCCATGACCAACACCGACACCGAAGACGCCCGCGCCACGGCGGAGCAGGTCAAGGCGCTCGCCGACGCGGGCTCCGAGATCGTGCGCATCACGGTCAACACGCCGGAGGCCGCCGCCGCGGTGCCGGACATCCGCGAGCGGCTGGAGGCGGCAGGCTGCCACGTGCCGCTGGTCGGCGACTTTCACTACAACGGCCATCGGCTGCTCACTGAGTATCCGACCTGCGCCGAGGCGCTCGCCAAGTACCGGATCAATCCGGGCAACGTCGGCTTCCGCGAGAAGCGCGACCGGCAGTTTCAGACCATGATCGAGGTCGCGCTCAAGTACGACCGGCCGGTACGCATCGGGGTCAATTGGGGCAGCCTCGACCAGGACCTGCTGGCCCAGCTCATGGACCGGAACGCGGCCCGGCCCGAGCCCAAGGACGCCGCCGGGGTCATGCGCGAGGCACTGGTCGAGTCGGGGCTGCGCAGCGCGGCGCTCGCCGAAGAGATCGGGCTCGCGCGAGACAAGATCGTGATCTCGGCCAAGGTCTCGCAGGTGCAGGACCTGATCGCGGTCTACGGCGAGCTCGGCGCGCGCAGCGACTATGCGCTCCATCTCGGGCTCACCGAGGCGGGCATGGGTTCCAAGGGGATCGTGGCGTCCACCGCCGCGCTCTCGGTCCTGCTCCAGCAGGGCATCGGCGACACCATCCGCATCTCGCTCACGCCGGAGCCCGGCGGCGATCGCACCCAGGAGGTGATCGTCGCGCAGGAAATCCTCCAGACCATGGGGTTCCGCTCCTTCGTGCCCCTGGTGGCGGCATGCCCCGGCTGCGGGCGCACCACGAGCACGGTGTTCCAGCAGCTCGCCGAGCGGATACAGGACTACGTGCGCCGGCAGATGCCGCTCTGGCGCGAGACCTATGAAGGGGTCGAGACCATGCAGCTCGCCGTCATGGGCTGCATCGTCAACGGCCC
>JAPOPO010000461.1 GCA_026712885.1 Rhodospirillales bacterium
GAGCTCACCGAGCGGGACGAGCCGCCTTCGATAGACGAGGTCGCGCATCTTGCCCTCGCGCTCCACCGCATCGAAGCCGCCAACAGGCACCGCCTCGCGCGCGATCAGGCAACGGCCGAGACTGCTGCCCCTCAGGCCCCGCGCGAGTATCCTTCCACGGAGGAAATGAGGGCCCTCCTCGGCCCGGCGATCAAGGAGGCGTTCCACCCCGAACGCCTGGGCTCGAAGCCATGAGAGCCCTGGCCGGATGCCCCCTCGCCTGCCGAGCCCGACGCCGTCCAGCCGGAGCCGCCGTGGGACCCGAGCGCCGGGCATTCCGCCCCGGATGAGCCCGTGGCGCAAGGCGAGGAAGAGGTACGGGAGGCGCGTGACGGGTCGATCCTGGCCGGTCAGCGCGAGGCGGAGGACAGGGACCGCGCGCCTGAGCGGCACGATATGGGCCACGTGCGCGGAGCGCACGATGACGTCCACGCGCGCAAAGCGCGCGATGCGGACGACGTCCCGCATATCGCGCGCCCCAGCCGCTGGTTCTGGGGCGGCGAATTGTGGCCACCGGAGATCCCCCTCGACCCCTCGCGATGGTGAGGCCGGCGTAACGTCCGCCCCGGCCGGACTTGCCCGGACTCGTTCCGGGTATCCGGCCATCCACGTGTTTACCCGGCGTCAGCGTGGTCGGACGCTCGTCGCAAGGGCGGTTGCTACCCACAGTCGGCGCGATCGCCGTCGAAGCGGCTATCCGGGTTGGCCGCCGCGTCCGTTAGGGACCTCACTGAATCTAATTTAATCTCATGAATTCTCACTTTGTTCCGGCGAATCCCGCATTGAAATTGATTCGCTGTCCCGCGAAACGCCACAGGGGAGATCCGCGAAGGGGGCGCCGGCAAAGAAGAAGGGGGCGCAAGGCCCCCTCCCCGTCTCTCGGTATTGGATGGCGCGGGCTTACATTCCCATGCCACCCATTCCGCCCATGCCACCCATTCCGCCCATCCCGGGCATGCCGCCGCCGCCGCCCGGCGGCATCGGCGGTGGCGCCTCGGGAATCTCCGTAACGCCGGCCTCGGTCGCGATCAGCAAGCCGGCGATAGAAGCGGCGTCCTGCAAGGCGGAGCGGACGACCTTCGCCGGATCCAGGATGCCGGCTTCGATCATGTCGCAGTAGCGGCCCTCCTGGGCGTCATAGCCCTTGCTTGGGCTGCGCCCCTCGAGCAGCGTGCCCACCACGAGCGAGCCGTCTGCGCCGGAATTCTCCGCAATATGGCGCGCGGGCGAGCGAATTGCCTTCCGCACGATGGCGATCCCGCGGTCCTGGTCGGCATTGGCGCCCTTCAGCTTGTCGAGCTTGCGCGACGCCGCGAGCAGCGCCACGCCACCGCCGGGGACGATCCCCTCCTCCACCGCCGCGCGTGTTGCGCGCATGGCGTCGTCGACCAGCTCCTTCTTCTCCTTGACCTCGATCTCGCTATCGCCGCCGACCTTGAGAATAGCGACACCGCCGACCAGCTTGGCGAGCCGCTCCTCGAAGCGCTCCTGGTCGTATTCGGAATCGGTGGTCTCGATCTGCATGCGAAGCTGCTTGCAGCGCTCCTCGATGGCCTTCTTGGTGCCGCCACCGCCGACGATCACGGTCTCGTCCTTGCTCATCTCGACCCGCTTGGCGGTGCCCAGCTGATCGAGCGTGATATTCTCAAGCTTGACGCCCACCTCCTCGCTGACCACCAAGCCGCCGGTGAGAATGGCGATATCCTCGAGCATGGCCTTGCGCCGGTCGCCGAAGGCCGGCGCCTTGGCCGCGGCGGCCTGGAGGCCGCCGCGCAGCCGGTTGACCACCAGGGTCGCCAGCGCCTCGCCCTCCACGTCCTCGGAGATGATTGCGAGCGGCCTGCCAGTCTGGCCCACCTTGTCCAAAATCGGCAGCAGCCCCTGCATGCTGGTGAGCTTGGCCTGGTGCACCAGGACGTAGGCGTCGTCGAGCTCGACCGTCATGCGCTCCGCATTGGTGACGAAATAGGGCGAGACATAGCCCTTGTCGAAATTCATGCCTTCGACGACATCGAGCTCGGTGTCGATTCCGGCCGCTTCCTCGATAGTGATGACGCCGCGATTGCCTACCTCTTCCATAGCCTGCGAGATCATTTCGCCCACTTGAGGGTCGTTGTTGGCGGCCACGGTCGCCACCTGCGCGATCTCCTCGCGGGTCTTCACCCGCTTGGAGCGCTTGCCGATCTCATCCACCACCGCGTCGACGGCCATGTCGATGCCGCGGCGCACGTCCATCGGGTTCATGCCGGCCGCGACCGCCTTGGCGCCTTCGCGCACCAGCGCGCGGGCGAGAATGGTCGCGGTGGTGGTGCCGTCACCGGCATCCTTCTCGGTGCGGGAGGCGGCTTCGCGGACAAGCCGGACGCCGAGGTCCTGCAGCCGGTCCTCGAGCTCGATCTCCTTGGCGACCGTGATGCCGTCCTTGGTAATTCGCCCATCGCCGCCCGCCGTCTGATAGAGCACCGTGCGGCCCTTGGGGCCGAGTGTGACCGATACGGCCTCGGTGAGGATATCGACACCCTCGAGAAGGCGCTCTCGGGCCTCCTCCGCCAGATGAATTTCTTTCTTGGCCATCGCCGAACGCTCCAGTTTCGATGTCTACGACAACGGGTGCCGCGTTACTCGATTACGCCCATGATGTCGGACTCCTTCATGATCAACAGCTCCTCGCCGTCGACCTTGACCTCGGTGCCCGACCACTTGCCGAACAGGATGCGGTCGCCCGCCTCGACATCGAGGGGATTGAGCTTGCCGTCCTCCCCGCGCTCGCCCGGGCCGGCGGCGACGACCTCGCCCTCCTGCGGTTTCTCCTGGGCGGTGTCGGGAATGATGATGCCGCCCGCCGTCTTCATGTCCTGCTCGATCCGCCGCACCAGCACGCGATCGTGCAAAGGCCTGATATTCATGCCGCCCTCCGAGACGTGACTAATGTCCACTGCTGTCAGTGCTCCGCGACCAGCGCTTGTTAGCGCTCTCACGAGGCGAGTGCTAACGCTTAATAGGGAGACGGCGCCGCGGTGTCAACCGCGAGGCGCCCCAATGACCGGTCGCGCTCTTCGGTGGCAGTTGCCTAAACGTTCCCTGTTTAGTCTGCTTCGAAAACCGGCATCCGCGACGGCTTCAGAGGGACCGACAGACGCTCGCTATGCTGGATCGCCGGCCATCCGAGCCCGCTCCTTCTACTCGGCAGGCCACGGTTCACTAGAGACGAAAAACGTAGCGCAATCACTATCTTATGACAGAATAATGCTATTATACATTTCGTAAAATCAGCGCCGAACAAGTGTGGCTGAGGCCAAGCTCAGTGGGATGCGAGCGAGACGCCAGGGCGTCGCTCGAGCCGCCCGGCATCCGCCGGGGTGAGCCCCACCCTAAGACGAGCCTTGCCATCGTCGTCGGCATGCTCCAGGACCTCGCCGTGGCGGTAGAGCCAGGCGAGAGTCGCGCCGTCGGCGTAGGGCACGCGCACCTCGACGACGCGTCGCGACGCCGTCAGCCGGGCGTCGATGGCGCCGATCAGGTCATTGATCCCTTCGCCGGTGAGCGCCGATACGGCGACCATGCGTGGGTGATCGGGACGGCCGTCGGCGCCATTGCCCCCTGCCCTCCCCAGTCCGACGAGGCAGGCGCGCGGGCGGGCATCGAGCAGATCGAGCTTGTTGAGCACCTCGACGACGTCGGTCGCGAGGCGATCTTCGAGCCCGAGCTCGGTCAGCACTCGCATTACGTCCGCGCGCTGCTCGGCACTGTCCGCATGGGCGCAGTCGCGGACGTGCACGATGAGGTCGGCGGCGACCACCTCCTCCAGAGTCGCGCGGAACGCCGCCACCAGGTCGTGCGGCAGGTCGGAGACGAAGCCCACGGTGTCGGACAGGATGACGCGTTGGCCGGAGGGCAGCACGACTCCGCGCATAGTTGGATCGAGGGTCGCGAAGAGTTGGTCGCGGGCCACTGCCGAGGCACCGGTCAGCCGGTTGAAGAGCGTCGTCTTGCCAGCGTTGGTGTAGCCAACCAGGGCGATCACCGGATACGGAACCCGCTGGCGGGCGGCGCGGTGCAGGCCCCGGGTGCGCTTGACCCCGTCCAGCGCGCGCTCCAGCCGGTCGATGCGGACACGAATCTGGCGCCGGTCGGCCTCGATCTGGGTCTCGCCCGGCCCGCCCACGAAGCCGAAGCCGCCGCGCTGGCGTTCCAGGTGGGTCCAGGATCGCACCAGGCGGCTGCGCTGGTAGCGGAGGGCGGCGACCTCGACCTGGAGCCGGCCTTCCCGGGTGCGCGCCCGCGCTGCGAAGATCTCGAGAATGAGCGCGGTGCGGTCGATCACCTTGCAGTGCCAGGCGCTTTCGAGATTGCGCTGCTGCACCGGGGTGAGCGCGCCGTTCACGACGACCAGGCCCAGGCCGTGCGCGGCCACCGCCTCCGCCACCGCCTCCACCCGTCCGGGGCCGAACAGGGTGGCGGGCCGCGGCTTCTGCACGGGCACCACCTCCGCACACACGACTTCAAGGTCGATGGCGCGGGCGAGGCTCTCCGCCTCGATCAGGCTACTCTCGGGCTCTCGCGCGCGCTCGCACGCGTGCCGGGCCGCTGGGGGGCGAGCCAGCGCCGGATGCAAGACGCAGGTGCGCGGTGGCGAATTAGCATGGCGCGAGACGCTTACGCTCGCCACTTACGTATCGTCCTCCTCTGCCGGCCCAGTTCCCTGTTCGAACAACTGGATCGGCTGAACCGGCATCACCGTCGAAATCGCATGCTTGTAGACGAGCTGCGAATGATCGTCGCGTTTGAGCAGGACGCAGAAATTATCGAACCAGGTGATGATTCCCTGGAGCTTGACGCCGTTCACGAGAAAGATCGTGACGGGCATCTTTCCCTTGCGCACATGATTGAGGAAGACGTCCTGGAGACTATGGGATCCCTTGCCAGTCATGCGTTCTTCTATCCTAGCCTGCCCCCGCCTGCCAGGGGACCGGGCGCCGGGCACACCCATGCAAGCGTGCCATCGTTGACTATATGGTGATTCCGTGCTCCCGCAAGAAACCATGTAGCTCCACGTGGTCGGCAACCTGATGATCGGGCACGCGCGGGCAGTCGCCGTCGCGGGGCGGATCGGTGCTGACGATTA
>JAPOPO010000462.1 GCA_026712885.1 Rhodospirillales bacterium
GAGAGCCTGCCGGTGATCGCCAAGCTCCTCGGCCACGCCCAGATCCAGACCACCGCACGATACACACACCTCACACGAGACGCCGTCAAAGACGCCGCAATACGCGTGGCCGGAGATATCGCCCAGGATATCCTCCCGCTCTTGCCGTCCCTCAAATCATGCGCAGCGGCGGGCACAGATCCCGGCGCGCGAGCCTCCCGGGAGTTCGCTCTGTAGGCGCAATTCGTCCCTTGCATTCGCTGGCGGCATATGGCGTGCTTGCTTGGCTGCGTGCCAAGCGGCTACAGGGTTGTCGCGAGGGTGTGCAGGGGCGCGGCGGAGACGGGACAGCGCTCCCGGAGAGCCGTCACGGCAAGTACGGGTTGACGGCGCGGCGAAGGACCGCTAGTGACTTCAATACGCCGTTGGTTGCTTGGGGTCAGCCCCGGCACGTAGTTTTAGGCGATGCGATGGCTATAGACAGCGTCCGACTCGTCTTGGTAAACTGGCCATCGCAGTCCACAAACGAGGCCTCCCGATACGAGGCCTCTTCATTAACGTAAAGCGAATTTCGAAAGCGGCCCGATGAGCGTGCGGCGGTGATGACGGCGCTTACCTGGTCGCGGCCGAACCGGGCGGGGGGCGTTTGCGGCCGGATTCGTTTGTCGCCCGCAAGGCGTTGGTGAGAGCGGTTCCTGGCCTTGCTTGAGGTGCGCCGCGCACGATTCCCTGCCGTTCTCTCATTCGGTCGACGGTGTCCGTCCCCTTCCTGCCCGCGTGATCTGGATAACACCCGGCGCCAAGCGAATAAAATGCCCTGCCGAGCAAATTCCATGCGGGTTACGCATAGGCCAACTCGTCAGTAAAGCGGTCTAAGTCGGTGATGCCGCGGGGCACTAAGACGTCGTTTTCTGACACGCTAATGGTCGGAAGTTATCACTGTTGATCTGGGTCAATAGGGCGCGATGGCGACGTTGTATGTCGTTAAGCGAAGGCCGAGGGAGCCAATTGCACCCGCTATCCTGTACGGCCGAGCGGCCTGCCGCGCCGACGGCCACGCCGTCTTTGACAGGTTACCCGCGTGTGGCTAGCATGTTAGAATGCAAGTCAGGCCGGCCCAGGTCGCTCAGGCTGCGCCGGAGGCGCGGTCGGGCACTGCGCCGCGAGCGCCAGCGACGCGGCGGCTGCAAACCCTTGAGCATTTCGAGGGGACGTTGGCGAACCGCGTGTATCTGAGCCTGCGCGAGGCCATCGTCGGGCTCCGCTACGCGCCCGGGGAGGTGCTGCGCAAGGCGGAGGTCTGCGAGGCATTGGGTGTGTCGCGCTCTCCGGTATCGGACGCGATCGCGCGCCTCGCCGCCGACGGCCTCGTCGACGTGCATCCCCAGGCCGGCACCTATGTGTCCCGGATCTCGATGGCGGAGATACGGGAGGGGGCCTTCATTCGCGAGGCCCTGGAGCTTGCCGTGATCGAGCATGTCGCCCGCAGCGTCACCGACGAGCAGATCGGGCTGCTCAGACGCAACTTGAGAATTCAGCGGGTGATGCTGGACGAGGACGACCGGACGGGATTCTACGAGCACGACGCACAGATGCACGAGCTGCTGCTCTCCTTCACCGGCTACCGCCGGCTCGGCCGGATCTCCGAGAGCGTCCGCGCCCAGCTCGACCGCGCGCGGCAGCTCCTGCTGCCGACACCCGGACGCCTTCAGGAGGCCTTCCACGAGCACGAAGCCGTCGTCGGCGCCCTCGAGGCCCGCGATGCGGCGCGTGCTCGAGAAGCGCTGCGCCATCACCTGGGTCAGCTCGTCACCATGCTGACGACGCTGGCCACCAGGGAGCCGGCGCTGTTTCACTCCGATCCTTGAACCTCACTCGACCAAGGGAGAAGCCAATGAACATCACATCTCTATGCAAGAAGGCGGTCCTCGCGCCGCTTGCCGGCGTCGCCGCGCTCGGCCTCGTTGCCGGGACGGCCCAGGCGGCCGGCGAGTTCGACGGCGTGGAGGTCAACATCATGACCTTCACCGGCCCGCAGATCGCGGAGCCGCTGCAGCGCCGCGCACCGGACTTCAACGCCATGACCGGCGCCCAGATCAACATCGTCACGGTGCCCTTCTCCGACCTCTACACCAAGGTGCTGACGGACTGGGCCTCGGGCACCAACTCCATCGACGCGGCGGTGTTCGCACCGCAGTGGGGCGTGGACTACATCGTGCCGGGCTACATGGAGAACCTGAGCGCGCGCGTCGCGGCGGATGAGAATCTCCAGGAGGACGACATCGCGCAGTTCTTCCGCGAGTTCTCGCAGAAGTTCGCCGGCGATACCTACATGCTCAC
>JAPOPO010000463.1 GCA_026712885.1 Rhodospirillales bacterium
CTCCTGGAGGGCGACCCGTGAGCGTCCGCGAGTTCGACGACGACCTCGTTCTCCATCCGCCGAGCATCTTGCGCTGGCGTGGCCGCCGGGTCGCCTGCGCCATCGGGTGGGGCGGGGTGCGGAGCAACAAGCGCGAGGGCGACGGCGCGACGCCCGCCGGCCGCTTCCCCCTCCGCCGGGTTCTCTACAGGCCCGACCGCATGGCGCCGCCGCGCACGGCGCTCCCCATCGCGCCGCTGAGCCCGCGGGATGGCTGGTGCGACGACCCCGACCATTCCCTCTACAACCAGGCGCTCCGCCTGCCTCACGACGCCCGTCACGAGAAGCTCTGGCGGGCGGATCGCGTGTACGACCTGATCGTCATCCTCGGACACAACGACGCGCCCGTCGTGCCGGGCATGGGGAGCGCCGTCTTTCTCCACGTGGCCCAGCCGGACTACGCACCGACCGCAGGCTGCGTCGCCGTGTCGGCAGGCGATCTGCTGACGATCCTGGCCGGCGTGAACCGCCGGACGTGCCTACGCGTTCCGCACGCCGGGGCGTCGATTGGCCGGGGCTAGCGTGGGGGCCGGGCCCCGAAGATCGCGGTACCGATCCTGACGTGAGTGGCGCCGAGCGCGATCGCGGCGCGGTAGTCGGCTGACATGCCCGTGCTGAGCTTGTCGAGGCCGTGGCGCGCGGCGAGCTCCCGCAGCAGCGTAAAATGGCGTGCAGGGTCTTCGGCGGCGGGCGGGATGCACATGAGCCCGATCACCGGCAGCATCAGGTCGTCCCGGCACTGCGCGAGCAGCGCATCGAGGCCGTCCGGCAGCACGCCGGCCTTTTGCGGCTCGGCGCCGGTGTTGACCTGGACAAAGCAGTCCGGCCGCTTGCCCTGGCGATCCATCTCGCGGGCAAGCGCTGTCGCCAGCTTCGGCCGGTCGATCGCGTGGATGGCGTCGGCGACCGCCACAGCGTCCCGCGCCTTGTTGGTTTGTAGCGCTCCGATGTAGTGAAGCACCGCACCGGGCCATTCGGCGCGGAGCGCGTGCCACTTCTCGCTCGCCTCCTGCACCCTGTTCTCGCCGAAGGTCGTGTGGCCGGCGAACAGCGCAGGCAGGATTCGGCTTGGGGGGTGTCCCTTGGAAACGGCGATCAGCGTAATCTCGCCCGCGTCGCGCCCGGCGGCCCGCGCCGCGTCCTGGACCTCGGCCATGACGGCGGCCAGATTGGCCGCGACATCGACGGCCGGCGGGCCGTCTGCGCGAGGAGCGGGAGATGCGTGCGCCATGGGAACCTGAGTCGAGCGAGCGATGGGAACGCTAGCAGAGGCAGCGGCTGGTCTCAAACGAGCTGCGGAGAGCGCGCTGCCCGCGCTCATCCTGATGACCGACGAGGTGCGTCTCGCCGATCCCTTGCCCGCGGCTCGCGCGCTGCCGGCGGGGAGCGCCATCATCTTTCGCCACTATGGCGTGCCGGAACGCACCGCCCTCGCCCGCCGCCTCGCCGCCGTCGCGCGCCGACGCGGACTGGTCCTTCTGGTGGGGGAAGACCCCGTGCTCGCGAGGCGCGTCGGCGCGGCAGGGGTCCATCTGCCGGAGCGTGCCATTCGCCGCGCGGGTGCGGGGGGCCGGCCGCGGGAGGGGCTGCTCCCCGCCCCCGCCCATCCCCCCGCGGCGCTGCGCGCTGCGGCCGCCGCCGGCGCCGATGCCGCTCTGCTCTCCCCGATCTTCGCCACCGCAAGCCATCCGGACGTCCGCGCCCTCGGGCTCCAGCGCTTCACGGCGCTCGCGCAGGCAAGCCCGCTCCCGGTCTATGCCCTCGGCGGCATCGACGAAGCCCGTGCAAGTCTGTTGCGGAGCAGCGGCGCCATCGGCATCGCCGGCATCGGCGGCATCGGCGGGCTTATCCCCCAGGCTCCCGGTCGGTGAGCGCGAAGTGCCGTTCGATATGGTCGGTCAGCGCCTGTAGCGACCGCTCGACCGGGCGGTCGCCGGTATCGACCGTGAGTTCGGGCCGGTCCGGCGGCTCGTAGGGCGCCGAGATGCCGGTGAAATCCGCGATCTCGCCCGCCCGTGCCCGCCGGTAGAGCCCCTGGGGATCGCGCGCCTCACACACCTCGAGCGGCGCGCGGACGTAGACCTCGTGAAAGCCATTCGGGCTCACCCGCTCGGCCGCCGCGCGCGCCCGCGCGCGATCCGAGCGGTAGGGCGAGATGAACGCGGTCAGCACGATGAAGCCCGCGTCTGCGAACAGCGCCGCCACCTCGCCCACGCGCCGGATGTTCTCGGCGCGGTCCTCGGGTGAGAAGCCAAGCGTGGCGTTGAGACCGCGCCGGACGTTGTCGCCATCGAGCGCGTAGACCTGGTAGCCCTTGCGGAAGAGATGGTCCTCGGCCTCGATGGCGAGAGTGGACTTGCCGGCACCGGAAAGGCCGGTGAGCCAGATTACGCCGACCGCGTGCCGGTTGCGCCGGGTGCGCGCGGCGCGGCTTACCCCGTGGTCGATGACGGATACGTTGCTGGAGCACCCGGTGATGAGCGCGCGCTGGTCGGGATAGCCCTCCATGCCGATGAGCCCGACGCCAACGACCTCGCTCCCGTCGGCAAGGACGCATCGGCCGGTCCGGGGGTTGGCCTCGAATTCGTCGAGCGCCAGCATCGTGCGGCTGCGCAGGATGACCTCGGCGATGCCGTCGCCGGTCACTTGCCCATCCGGCGCGCCGGGGTCAATCACGCGGTCGATGGACTGCACCTCGACGTCTGCGGCGGCGGTGCCGAGCCGGAGCGTGAAGCGCCGGCCGGGCTCGAGCGGCCCACGCCTAAGCCAATACAGCCTGGCGCGGAACACGTCTGTCTCGATCGGCGGCTCGTCCAGGTGGCTTACCGTCTCTCCCCGCTCGATGACGAGCTGCGTGTCGAGCGTAAGCCCGATCGGGCGTCCCGCCGTGGCCTCGGTGAGCGGCGCCGGCACGTCCCGCACCTCGATGCCGGCGACGCGCGCGGTCTGGTTGGAGGGCGAGAACAGCACGTGGTCGCCCACGCTCACCCGGCCGGTCTCGATCCGCCCAGCGATAACTCGGCGATTGTCGGAGTAATGGACACCTTCGACCGGCATCCGGAGCGGCAGCGCATCGCGTTCGCTCAAGGTATCGCCGGCGGCCGGGATGCGGAGTGCGTCGAGCAGGCGCTCAAACGAATCTTCCGTTTCGCAATCCATGGCTCAGCCGGGGCGCGCAGCCACCCTAGAGCGCCGGTGCGCCGCCTTCGAGGGGGATGATGTCCACCGCCGTGCCTTGCGGTGCCGCCGGCGCGTGGGGCGGCCGGACCACGAGGCATTGCGCCTTGACCAGCAGCGACAGCATCGAGCTGTCCTGCTTCGCGAACGGCGTGGCGATGAGCGCGCCGCTCCCGTCGCGGGTGAGCGTCGCGCGCAGGTAGTCTTCGCGGTCGTCGTTCTCGCGGACGTCGGCGCCGAGGCTCGCCCGCTGCACGACGGGCTGGGTGCCTTCGTCGGTGCCGAGCATTCGTGCCATGGCGGGCCTCAGGAAGATCAGCGCGCAGACCAGCGATGAAACCGGGTTGCCTGGCAGGCCGAGCAGGCGGGTGCCGCCGACGGTGCCGAACATCAGCGGCTTGCCGGGCCGCATGGCGATCTTCCAGAAGTCGAGGGCGAGCCCTTCGTCCTTGAGGGCATCGCGGATCAGGTCGTGCTCGCCCACCGAGGCGCCGCCGGTGGTGATCAAGAGGTCGGCGCCGCGCGCGCCGGCGGCGAGGTGCACCAGGGAGGCCTCATCGTCGCGCGCGATGCCGAGGTCGATGGCCTCGCCGCCGCAGCCTTCCACCACCGCGCGCAGCGCGTGGGTGTTGGAGCTCACGATCTGGTTCGCGCCCAGCGGCTCGCCCGGCATGACGATTTCGTCGCCCGTGGCGAGCAGCGCGACGCGAGGCTTGCGCCGCACCGTGAGCCACGGCTGGTTCATGGCGGCGGCAAGCCCGATGGCACGCGCGTCCAGCCGCGTGCCGGCCGGGACGCCCACCTCGCCCGCGCGAAAATCGAGCCCGGCAGGGCGGATGTAGCGGCCCGCCGGCGCGCCTGCGCGCACGGTGATGGCATCGCCGTCCGCTTCGGTGTTCTCTTGAATCACAATGGTGTCGGCGCCTTCCGGCACCGGTGCGCCGGTGAAGATGCGCACCATCTCGCCGGGGCCGACCATGCCCTCGAAGCGCGCACCGGCCGGCACGCTGCCGATCTGGCGCAGCGTTGCAGGTGGGTCCGCGACATCGGCAGCGCGGGCCGCGTAGCCGTCCATCGCCGAAACCGCGAAGGGTGGCTGCGTGATCCGGGCGACGATATCCGCCGCGAGCACGCGGCCGTGGGCCACAGCGAGCGGCACGGTCTCCGCCGGCAGCGGCGAAAAGGCGGCGGTGATGCGGGCGACCGCGTCTGCGACCGAAATCATCGCTCACGGCGCCCGGAATTCGCCCGACCGGCCGCCCGCCTTGTGGGTGAGCCGCACGTCGGTGATGCGCATGCCGCGATCGGCGGCCTTGCACATGTCGTAGACGGTGAGCGCGGCGACGCTGGCGGCGGTCAGCGCCTCCATCTCGACCCCGGTGCGCGCGGTGATACGGCAGCTTGCCTCGATATCCACGGCGCCCGCCGCCTCGTCGCAGCTAAGCGTCACGTCGACGGCGCTGAGCGCGAGCGGATGACAGAGCGGGATCAGATCGGCGGTGCGCTTGGCGGCCATGATGCCGGCGAGGCGGGCGACACCGAGAACGTCGCCCTTGGCGACGCCGCCTTCCTCGATCAGCCGCACGGTCTCGGGCTTCATCAGCACCCGCGCCCGCGCCGTCGCCCGGCGCTCCGTCACCTCCTTCTCGGTCACGTCCACCATGCGCGCCTTGCCCTCGGCGTCGATGTGAGTGAGCCGGGTCACCACTTAGCCCTCCGCTGCCTGCGGGGCCGGCGCAGCGCCGGATACAGGAGCGAGCAGCGCGGCCGTCGCCGCCGCGACATCAGCCTGGCGCATCAGGGATTCGCCGACCAGGAAGCGGCGCACGCCGAGCGCCATCATCCGCGCGATGTCGTCCGGGCCATGAAGGCCACTCTCGCAGACGACGGGCGGCCCGTCGGCCGCGAGCGGCGCGAGGCGGCCGGTGGTCGCGAGATCGACTTTCAGGGTCTTCAGGTTGCGGTTGTTGACGCCGAGCAGCGAGGCGTTGAGCGGAAGCGCTCGCCGGAGCTCATGCTCGTCGTGCACCTCAACCAGCGTGTCCATGCCGAGCTCGTACGCCGCTGCCGCAAGCTCGGCGGCCTGATCGTCGCCGAGAGCGGCCATGATGAGCAGGATGCAGTCCGCGCCCAGCGCCCGCGCCTCCACCACCTGATAGGGGTCGAGCATGAAGTCCTTGCGCAGCACGGGAAGCGCGACCGCCGCGTGCGCCTCCACGAGATACCGGTCTTCCCCCTGGAAGTAGTCCTTGTCCGTCAGCACCGAGAGGCAGGCTGCGCCGCCGGCTGCATAGGCGGCCGCCAGCGCGGGCGGGTCGAACTCGGCGCGGATCAGACCCTTGCTCGGCGATGCCCTCTTGAGCTCGGCGAGGAGCGCCGGGCGGCCGGAGTCCGCGACCGCGCCGAGCGCTGCGGCGAAGCCGCGCGGCGCCTCGACCGCCTGCGCGCGTTCCGCCAGCGCCGCCTGGGAGACGGCGCGCTTGCGGGCCGCGACGTGATGGCGCTTGTCGTCGCAGATCTTGGCGAGGACGTCGCTCATCGGCCAGCGGCTCCCGGGGCCTCGGCGGGCGCGTCGCGGCCGCTGATCTCGACGAGCCGGTCGAGCGCGGCCTGGGCCTTGCCGCCGTCGATCGCCTCGGCGGCCATGCGCACACCCTCCCGCAAATCGCCCGCGCGCCCGGCGACTTCGAGCGCTGCGGCAGCATTGAGCAGCACGATGTCGCGGGCCGGGCCGGGGGCGCCGGCGAGCACGGCGCGAACGATGCCGGCGTTGTGCTCCGCATCGCCGCCCTTCAGATCCTCGGGCGCGGCTCGCGGCAGCCCGGCGTCTTCGGGCGCGACCTCGAAGCGGCGGATCGTGCCGCCGTCGAGCTCGACCACGGCAGACGGGCCCGTGGTGGTCAACTCGTCGGTGCCATCGCTGCCGTGGACGACCCAGACGTGCTCGGAGCCGAGATTGCGCAGAACCTCGGCCATCGGGCCCGTCCATTTGGGATCGAACACGCCGATCACCTGGCGTCTGGCGCCGGCCGGATTCGAGAGCGGGCCCAGCAGGTTAAAGACCGTGCGGGTGCCGAGCTCGATGCGGGTGGGACCGACGTGGCGCATGGCGCCGTGATGCCGGGGCGCCATGAGGAAGCCGATCTTGGCCTCCCACAGGGCTTCGCGGACGAGCGCCATGTCGGCGTCGATGGTCACACCCAGGGCGGCGAGCAGATCGGCCGAGCCCGAGCGCGACGAGAGCGCGCGGTTGCCGTGCTTGGCGACCGGCACGCCGCAGCCTGCCGCCACGAGGGCGGCGGCGGTCGAGATGTTGAAGGTGCCCTTGGCGTCGCCGCCGGTGCCGCAGGTGTCGATGGCGCCCTCGGGCGCGTCGATGCTGAGGGCGCGGGCGCGCATGGCCTGAGCGCCGCCGGTGATCTCGTCGACCGTCTCCCCTCGCACGCGCAGCGCCATGAGAAAGCCGCCCATCTGCGACGGCGTCGCTTCGCCTTCCATCATCGCATCGAAGGCGGCCCGAGACTCGTCTACAGTGAGCGCCGCGCCGCTCGCGACCCGCCCGATGAGCGCCTTGAAGTCGGTCAAATCCGTCATGGAGGCCGGAAGTCCGCTCGCTCGCGCACCGGTATCGGGCGCCACCGCCCGGCCGATGCGCCCCGTGTTATAGCCGGTTCTCGACGAAACGCCATGCGGCGCAATGTCTCGTGCGACGATCGTTTCTGGTATTTCGGGTGGGATTCGGATTTCCTCTCCGCGATGGTGGTTACGAACAGACACCCCCTCCTCACCCTAACCCTCTCCTCACCCGAGGGAAGGAGAGGGGACAAGGCCGGTGCAGCTTGCGTTCTTCCTCCGCCCTTCGGGGGGAGAGAGACAGGGGGAGATGGGGACGTTTCGCCATGAGCGCTGCCGACGACGCCCGCGCGATCTATCGGCGCATCGCGCCCTTCTACGACATTCTCGACGGATCGTTCGAGCGCAAGCGCTACGCGCCGATCCGGGGCACGCTGTTCGACGGGCTCACGGGACGGATCCTGGACGCCGGCGTCGGGACCGGCCGCAACATCCCCTACTACCCCGCCGGCGCCGAGGTGGTCGGGATCGATCTCTCGCAGGCGATGCTGGTGCAGGCCCGCGCCCGGCGCGACGCGCTCGGCAGCGCCGTGCCGCTCGCGGCGATGGACGTGCTGCGGACCGGCTTCGCCGACTCAAGCTTCGACGCCGTGGTGGCGAGCTTCGTCTTCTGCGTGCTCAGGCCGGATCGGCAGCAGGCGGCGCTCGAAGAGCTGGGGCGGATCGTGAAGCCCGGCGGCGAGATCCGCCTGCTCGACTACACGTGGTCCAAGCAGCCCTGGCGGCGCTTCGTCATGGGTCTCTGGGCGCCCTGGGTGCGGTGGGCCTATGGCGCGGGCTTCGACCGTGAGCCGCAGCGCCATGTCGAGCCCGCCGGCCTCGTGCTCGCCGAGAGCCGCTTTCTGATCGATGATGTCGTGAGGTACGTGGTCGCACGCCGGCCGTGACTCTGGCTGGCTGTGATCTCTCAATAAGTTGTCCATCCGGGACTGAATCTCGGAAGCTGATGGGTGACGAAAACCTGTCAACGAACCGAGAAAAGAGCCCCGGATGAACGTTCATAAGAATGCAAAAATCACGCCGCCCGGTCGAGCCGCGACCGTGCGACGGGTCATCGACCAGGCGCCGACACCGGCGGCCCTGCCCCCGCGCC
>JAPOPO010000441.1 GCA_026712885.1 Rhodospirillales bacterium
CCCTCCGTGCGGGTGGTGAAGGAGTGGGTCGGCGAATTTGAGCCCGGCGACATCTACATCTTCAACGACCCCTACACCGGCGGTATCCACTGCAACGATGTGAAGCTGATCCGTCCGATCCATCACGATGGCCGCCTCGTCGCCTTCAACTCCAGCACCGGGCACTGGCCCGACGTGGGCGGTGCGCTGCCCGGCAGCTTCAACCCGCGCGCGGTGGATTGCTATTCCGAAGGGCTGCGGATGCCGCCGATGCGGCTCTTCCACGACGGTGAGCTCGACCGCACGGTGATGACGCTGATCGAGTACAACATGCGCACCGGGCGCGAGCGCATCGCCGACATCCACGCCCAGCGGCAGGCCGGATCGCTGATCGAGGACCGCCTTCTGGAACTCTACGCCCGCCACGGGGCGGAGACCATCGAGGCGCTGTTCGAGGACATCTTCGACTACACCGAGGAGCGCTTCCGCGCCCGGGTCGCGCAGTTGCCCGACGGCGAATACGAGTTCGAGGATTTCTCGGACAAGGACATCATGCACCCCGAGCACCCGCGCATCCGGGTGCACTGCCGGCTCACCATCGAGGGCGACCGCGCGAGCTTCGATTTTCGGGAGAGCGATGCCGCACCGGTGGGCCCCTTCGGCTTTCCCCGCGCTTCGCTCGAGACCGCAGTCTTCGACGGCACGCTCCACTGCTTCCCGCAGCTTGCACCGCTCAATCATGGCCTCAGCCGCACGGTCGAGGTGCTGTCCGTGCCGGGGAGCTGCGTCCACATCGAGGAGCCGACGCCTGCGTCGGGCTATGCCAGCGGCGCTTACGAGAAGGTCGCCGCCGTCACCATGGCCTGCTGGGCCGCGGCCTTTCAGGACGTCGAGCCCAAGCGCATGTACGCCGCCGGCATCAACCTTGCGAACCTCTGCATCGGCGGCGTGCATCCCAAGACCGGCAAGCACTACGTCAACTATCTCTGGAACGAGGGTGGCCAGGGCGCACGCAGCTACAAGGACGGCAACCCCTTCCAGATGATGATTTTCATCGGCGGCGCCACCAACCAGCCGGTCGAGATTCTGGAGCGCTGGTATCCGCTGCTTTACACCAACTGCGAAGGCGTTACCGACTCCTGCGGCGACGGCACCTGGCGTGGCGGCGTGGGCATCGACCGCAGCTTCAAGACCCTGGGCGCCATGACCATGACCATGCATGGCGACCGCGCCGAGGTGACGCCCTTCGGGCTTGCCGGCGGCACCAACGGCGGTCCCAACACGCTGAGGCTGCGCCGCGCGGCCTCGCCGGACAATGAGGAGGAGCTCGGCATGCACGCCATGGGCATCCGGCTCGCGCCCGGCGACCAGTTGATCTACCGCTCCAACGGCGGCGGCGGCTTCGGCGATCCCCGCGCGAGGGCGCCCGAAGCGGTGCTGACGGATGTCGAGCAGGGCTGGATCACAGCCGAGCGGGCCGAGCGGGTCTATGGCGTGGTGATCGCGGGCGGGAACGGGGCGGGCGATCCCTTGCGCATCGACGAGGCAGCGACCGCAGAGCGGCGCGCCGGCAACCAGATCGCGGCCGAGGGGTATGGGCCCGGCGAAATTCACCCGCTGGGGCGGTTGCTGAAGGCGCCGGGCAACGGCGCCGACGCAGGCCAGAGCCCAACGTGAGCTGATCGGAGGAGAAGCGGCATGGAGTTCGGGATTGCCTTCAAGGGCGACATCGGGATCGAGCGCACCGTCGCCATCGCGCGCCAGTGCGAAGTGGCGGGCTTCGACTATGTCTGGTTCTTCGATTCCCACATCCTCTGGTCGGACTGCTACTCCAAGATGGCGGTCTGCATGGCGAATACCGAGCGGGTGCGCTTCGGCCCGCTCGTGACCAACCCCAAGGTGCGCGACTGGTCGGGGGCGGCGAGCCTCTTCGCCACGCTGAGCGACATCGGGCGCGGGCGCTTCGACATCGCGGTCGGGCGCGGCGACAGCTCCATGCGGGTCATGGGCAAGACACCGGCGACGCTGGCCCACACCGCCGAGTTCTGCGACGCGATGCGCAAGATGGTGGCGGGTGATACCGTGCAGTACGCGGACTGCCCGGAGCCGGTCTACATGGAGTGGGTTGCTGGCCACCCCATGCCGGTCTGGTTCGCGGCCTACGGGCCGAAGGCGCTGAAGACCGCCGGCGAGGTCGGCGACGGGCTCATCATCCAGCTCGCCGACGTAGGGCTTTGCGAATGGTTCGGCGGCCAGGCCAAGGCGGCGGGCGAGGCCGCAGGCCGCGACATGGGGGGCTACCGGGTGCTCTCTGCCGCCCCGGTCTGGGTCGGCGACAAGGAGGCCGGCGTCGCGCAGACCAAGTGGTTCCCCGCGCTGGTCGGCAACCACGTGGCCGATATCGTGGAGAAGTACGGCGCCGGCACGGACCTCGTGCCCGACAGCCTCACCGCCTATATCGAGGCGCGGCGCGGCGCGGGC
>JAPOPO010000464.1 GCA_026712885.1 Rhodospirillales bacterium
AGCCGCCCGCGAGCACGGCGATCTGTCGGAGAACGCCGAGTATCACGCCGCGAAGGACCGCCAGGGCCTCACCGAGGCGCGCATTCTGGAGCTGGAAGCAAAGCTCGGGGGCGCCGAGGTGATCGACACCAGCACGCTCTCAGGCGATCGCGTGCAGTTCGGTGCAACGGTCTCCATCGTCGATGAGGACACCGAAGCCGAGAGCACCTACCAGATCGTCGGCGCCGACGAGGCCGATGCGAGCGAGGGCCGGCTCTCCATCACCTCGCCGTTGGCGCGCGCGCTGGTCGGCAAGACCGCCGGCGATTCTGTGGAGCTCGAAACCCCCGGCGGGCGCCACACCTACGAGATCACCGCCGTCCTTTACGGTTAACTGTTCATCGCCTCCGGGCGCCGGACGCCCACCAGCTGTCTGTCATCACGCCTCGAACGGGAGTCGCGCCTGACATCGTCCCGAACCGAGCGGGATAATCAGTGCGGGTGTGCCGCTCTTCTTGACAGGCGAAGCGCCGCGGATAGAGTGCCGCGACTTTCACAGGACAACCAGAGGCTCGACACCGCCGCCATGCCGACACTCTCGTTGCCGGACGGCGCGGCGCGCTCGTTCGACGCCCCCGTAACCGGCGCCGACTTTGCGGCGTCGATCAGCCCCGGACTCGCCAAGGCCGCTCTTCTGGTCGAGGTCGACGGCGAGCTGCGCGACCTCTCCCGGCCCATCGAAACGGACGCAGCGGTGCGCGTGGTCACCGCGCGCGATGAGGACGCGCTCGAAGTCATCCGCCACGACGCGGCGCACCTCCTGGCGGAGGCGGTCAAGGAACTCTACCCCGACGTTCAGGTGACCATCGGCCCCGCCATCGAGGACGGGTTCTACTACGACTTCGCCCGCAACGAGCCCTTCACGCCCGCCGACCTCGAAAAGATCGAGGCGCGCATGGCCGAGATCAAGAGCCGGAACGAGACGGTGGAGCGCGAGGTCTGGACTCGCGATGACGCGGTCGCGCTGTTTCAAGGCATGGGCGAGCTCTACAAGGCGGAGCTGATCGCGGCGATTCCCGAGGGCGAGGCGATCACCCTTTACCGGCAAGGGGACTTCGTCGATCTCTGCCGCGGGCCCCACTTGCCGTCCACCGGCAGGGTCGGCGCCTTCAAGCTGCTCAAGGTGGCCGGCGCCTACTGGCGGGGCGATGCACGGAACGAGATGCTCCAGCGCATCTACGGCACCGCCTGGCCCGACGAAAAGCAGCTCAAGGCCTACCTGCACCGGCTCGAGGAGGCCGAGAAGCGCGATCACCGGCGCCTCGGGCGCGAGATGGGGCTCTTCCACTTTCAGGAGGAGGCGCCGGGCGCGGCGTTCTGGCACCCCAAGGGATGGACGTTGTTCCGCACCCTCGTCGACTACATGCGCGCGCGGCAGGACGCCGCCGGCTATCACGAGGTCAGCACGCCCGACATGATGGACAGCGTGCTGTGGGAGGCCTCGGGCCATTGGCAGACCTTCCGCGAGCACATGTTCACCTCGCAGACCGAGGACGGACGCCACTACGCGATCAAGCCGATGAACTGCCCCGGCCACGTGCAGGTCTACAAACGCGGCATCAAGAGCTACCGCGACCTGCCGCTCAGAATCTCGGAGTTCGGCAAGGTTCACCGCTACGAGCCGTCGGGCGCGCTGCACGGCCTGCTCAGGGTGCGCGCCTTCAGCCAGGACGACGCCCATATCTTCTGCACGCCGGAGCAGACCGAGGAAGAGTGCCGGAGCGTGACCGAGCTCTGCCTCGACATCTACCGCGACTTCGGCTTTGAAGACGTGCAGATCAAGTTCGCCGACCGGCCGCCCAAGCGCGTCGGCGCCGACGACGTGTGGGACCAGTTGGAAGCGGCGCTCAAGGGCGCGCTGGAGAGCATGGGGATCGACTACAGCCACAATCCCGGCGAGGGCGCGTTCTACGGGCCGAAGCTCGAGTTCGTGCTGCGCGACGC
>JAPOPO010000313.1 GCA_026712885.1 Rhodospirillales bacterium
CGGGCGCAAGCCCGGCGAGCCGCTCGGTGAAGAACCAGACCAGCGCCGGCGGCGAGCGCCCGGTCGGGATGCCGCCGGTGAAGATCAGACCGGCGCCCTGCATGATGCCGTTGGTCGCCAGCGTGACGACGATGGCCGGCATGCCGAACAGCACCACGCCGATACCGTTGAAGAGCCCGACGCCGACGCCGATCGCCAGCACCATCGGCACCGCCCAGTAGGCCGGCCCGTCCATCCCGTTGCAGACCGCCGCCAGTACGACACCGGTAAAGGCGAGCGTGTGCGGCACCGAGAGATCGAGCCCGCCGGTGAGCACGACGGCGCCCTGACCGAGGCCGAGGACGGCGAGGAAGAGCCCGAGCGTCAGCAGCGAGTTGAGGTAGTGGACGCTGACGCTCTCGCCGCCAATGATCCCGACCACGAGGATGTAGACCACGACGAGCAGCGTCCAGGCCGGCACCATCAGGCGGAGCACGTCCCAGTTCTTTGTGGTCCATTGCCAGAGCTGCGGCCCCTTGAGCTCGTCGCTCACCCGCGGAGTCCAGCTCGTGGCCAGCCGGCCGGTATTGGCCCTCGCGCCGCCGTGGAAGGAGGGCAGGCTGCGATGCCTGAGCCCCGAAATCTTGAGGCCGGTCACCCGCCAGTACTCGGCGAGCGAGGAGTCGCGCCCGATGGAGGCGCCGATCACCGCCAGCAGCAGGATCACCGCCTCGGTGATCGGCATGACGTGGGTGGACCAGTTGAGCACGATCAGCACGTTCGAGATCAGCATCAGCGTGAACGCCGCGAACACCGTGCCGAGACAGCCGCCCTCGCCGCCGCCGATCCGGGTGCCGCCCAGGATCGTCGCGGCGAAGATGAGGAGCAGCATGCCGCTGCCCACCAGCGGGTCGCCCGAGCTGGTCTGGGCGCTGAGGAAGACCCCGCCCGCGCCATAGAAGGTGCCGGCCAGCATGTAGCCGAAGAACTTGGTCCGTGCGACCGAGATGCCGTTGGCGAAGGCGGCGTCCTCGTTGCTGCCGACGGCGTAGAGCGCGGTGCCGAAGCGCGAGCGCTTGATGAGCGTCCAGAGACCAAGCGCCAGCAGGATGACCAGGAGCGCGGCGGGAAAGCCGTCCGGGATCAGATCGCCGGTGAAGACCATCGAGAGGCCGTAGGGAATGTAGCCGCCCGGGTCCGGCATCAGCAGCAGGTTGAGGCCCAGGATGATGAACATGACCGCCAGCGTCACCACCACCGGCTGCAGCCGCATGTAGGCGATGAAGAAACCGTTGATGGCGCCGACCGTCGCCCCGATGCCGAGCCCTGCGAAGCACATCAGGACCTGGCTCCAGAGAGAATCGGTGGTGTGCAGCGCCATGATCACGTTGACCAGCGCGAGCACGGCGCCGCACGAGAGGTCGAACCCGCCGATCAGGAACACCACCGTCTGGCCCATGGCCGCGAAGGCCAGGGGCCCGGTGTTGGAGGAGAGGAAGTTGATCTCGAAGTAGCTGATCGGGCCGGGCGCGATCACGTCCAGGCAGACGAAGATGCCGATGAAGGCCGTGACCGCGACCAGCAGGCGGCGGTTGCGCGCCAGGCCCTGCTGCCAGGAGAGGCGCGGCAGGCGGGTAAGCGGAATGTCGCGCACGGGGCCGCTCCCGCCCCTGACTCCGACTGCGCTCCTGCTGTGGCCTCGGCGCCCTCCTCCGGACCCCCGGCGCCGAGCGCATAGCCCATGATCGCTTCCTCGGTGATCTCCTCGCCGATCAGCTCCTTGACCATGCGCCCGCGGTACATGACCAGCACCCGGTCGCAGATGTTCACGAGCTCCGGGATCTCGGTCGTGTAGTAGAGGATGGCAACGCCGGCCTTGGCGAGCGCGCGGATCAGCACGTAGATCTCGTGCTTGGTGCCGATGTCCACGCCGCGCGTCGGGTCGAAGGTAAGCAGCACCTGGCTCCGCGCCAGCAGCCACTTGGCGATGGCGATTTTCTGCTGGTTGCCGCCGGAGAACGAAGAGACGGCCTTGTAGAGCGCGCGCGGATGCACCTGCAGGTCGTTGAGCACCTCGTCCACAGCGGCGGCCTCGGCCTTCCGGTCGATCCAGCCCGCCGAAGCGAAGCGGTCGATCATCGGTATCGAGGCGTTGGCGCCGCCGGTGAGCCTGAGGAACAGCGCTTCGGTCTTGCGATCCTCCGGCACCATGCTGATGCCGGCGCGCACCGCATCGGCCGGCGAGGCGAGCGTGAGCGGCCGGCCGCCGAGCGCGATGGTGCCGCCGTCCACGCCGCGCTCGCCGAAGAGCGCCTCGAACAGCTCGCGCTGCCCCATGCCCTGGAGCGCGCCGATACCGAGCACCTCGCCAGGCCAGAGCTCGAAAGAGAGATCGTCCAGCGTGCCACCGATGGTGAGTCCGTCGCCGGCGAAGGCAGGCACGGAAGCATCGGCTTGGCGATAGTTTTCGCGCTCGGGATAGATTGCGCCGAGGGAGCGGCCGATGACGAGGCTGACTACCTCGTCGTCGCTCACCTCGTCGATCTCGTAGGAGCCCACATGCAGGCCGTTGCGGAGCACCGTGAGGCTCTGGCAGAAGCGGCGCACCTCGGCCATGCGGTGGGAGATGAAGACGATCGTCACGCCGTCAGCATGGAGCGTGTTGATGAGATCGCCGAGCCAGTCTACGTCGGCGGCGGACAGCGTAGACGTAGGCTCGTCCAGCAGCAGCACGCGGGGCTCCCGCGCCACCGCCTTGGCGATCTCGATCTTCTGGCGCGTGGACAGCGCGAGATCGCTGACCAGCGCATTGGGGTTCACGTCGTCCAGTCCGAAACGGGCGAAGTGCTGCACGACGGCGCGCTTGCTCCCGCGCCGGTCGATCTGGCCTGCGACCAGCGGCTCGTAAGGCAGCAGCATGTTCTGCGTCACGGTCAGATCGTCGATCAGGGTCATTTCCTGAAACGCCGTCTGAATGCCGAGCCGGTGCGCGCGGGCGGGGCGTCCGATGGCCACATCCTCGCCGAACACGTGAATGCTGCCGCTGTCCTCGCGGATCAGCCCGGCCAGAATCTTGACGAGGGTGGACTTGCCGGCGCCGTTCTCGCCGATCAGCGCGCGAATCTCGCCTTGCGGAATGGAGAAGCTGACGTCGTCGAGGGCGACGGTCGCGTCGAACCGCTTGGAGAGGCCCTCTACGGCGATCGCGGGCGCCGCATCGTTCATGCGTGCCCGCGCGAAGAAACGTGCGCCGGGGTCCTGCCAGACTGGCGGCCGGCCCCGGCGCTACAGTCGTCTGGGATCATGGCGGACGAGCCGCCGATCCCTCAGGTTTCGTCGTCCAGCATCCCTTCGGTGGCGGCGCGGAAGCCGAGCTCGGGCACCTGGGGCGACCAGAAGTCGATGGCGTAGTCAGGCGGGACGATGCCGGGCTTGATGGTGTTGCACCCGGCCGCGAACTCCTCCGCCGTGCCGTTCTCGCAGAGTTTCACGTTGTCCTGCGTGACCTCGACGCCGGTGTACCACCTGAGATGGGGCACGTCTTCGCCGCCGTCGAGGACCTCCATGGCGGTCTTGAAGGTATAAGACACGGCCCAGAGGCCGGAGCCGATGGACTGGCCCTTCTTGCCGAGCGCGCCTTCGATTCCGGAATCCACCGGCAGCATCTGCAGCCGGTTGCCGTTGGCCGACTCACCCGCGCACGGGATGATCGGGTTGTCGGGCCACCAGCCGTCCTCCACCTGCATCTGAGAGACCGTGTAGCAGCCGGTCTGCGCCACGATGCCGTCGATGTCCGCCCAGCTCTTGGTGGCCAGCAGCTCGCGCATCTTGAGGCGGGCCTCGGAGTGGCTCCACATGCCCACGAGCTCGGCCAGCACGTTAACGTCGGGGTTCCGTTCCACGGCCTGCTTGAAGCCCTTGTGGTGGTCCTCGCCGTAGGAGACGCCAGGCACGCCGGTAATCGCGACGATGTTGCCCTTGCCGCCCATCTGGTCGATCACATACTGGGTGCGGTAGTCGCCGAGCGCCACGCCGTCGATCTTCACGACATAGGCGCAAGGCTCGGTCACGCCGTTGATCACGGCCACGACTACGCCCTTGTTGCACGCGTTCCTGATGACCTTGTTGAGCGCCGTCGGCGAAATCGGGAAGGCCACGATGGCGTCCGCGCCGGCCGCGATCATCGCGTTCATCTGCTGGATCTGCTTCTGCGCGTCGGGGCCGGAGGCCTGGACCCGAAGCTCCACGCGATCCCGATACTGCGGCGCCTTGGCCATGGCGATGACGGTGTTCTTGGCCTCCGTCTGCCAGGCGTTGCCGACATAGCTCATGCTGTAATAGACGAGGAACTTGCCGTCCTCGGTCTTGGCCTC
>JAPOPO010000612.1 GCA_026712885.1 Rhodospirillales bacterium
GCCGCTCCTCATCGCTCAGAACAATCGAAACCGCCTTGCCCCGCGCCATCGCCGCCTCCAAACCGACAACCCGAGGCACAGCGAATCACAGACCAGAAACTATGACTAGTAATTTATGAAACAAGACACTAGCATCGCTCGTCGCGCGTGGCCTGATGATTTTGGCGTCCGCGGCTGGGGCCTTAAGAATATCGCCAACCACCTCGGCATTGCCTTCAAACATCATGACGCGCTCGAAGATGCGAAGGCGGCGGCCGAAATTGTCCTTCGCGCCTGCGATGCTACGCAGCTTGATATCGAAGGGTGGTTGCAGCGTGTCAGGGAGCCGATATTCTCTTCCAAAACGCCGAATTCTGTGAGCAGAGAGGGAAATACTGAAGGGCCGCTGTACGGTGAGACAATTGTCTTTACGGGGGCACTTTCAATTCGCAGGAAAGAGGCGGCTGATTTAGCGGCTAGAGGGGGCTGTGACGTGACTAACAGTGTCTCTAAGAAAACCACCATACTTGTGGTTGGCATGCAGGATAAAACTAGACTTAATGGATATGACAAGAGTACCAAGCATCGAAGAGCTGAGTCCATAATAGCAGAGGGCTTCGACATTAGAATTTTGTCTGAAAGAGATTTCATTGAAATGTCTGGTAGGTGGTAAAACTTTTAGTATCTTTCTCCTGCCAGACAGTTGAGAAGTTTATTTGGTGTGGGAAAAATCTTTTCAGGTGCTTCGGGGTTATTCTCTGTACAGATACTATACACGCGGCGTAAATCTTTTGGTTAGTGCTCTGTTAACTCAGTCTGTGCCGATTGTGAACACTCTTAGACACGCTTGGGCGGAGTGATAATTGCTATCGCCTTGGTCGGAGCTGCCTCTTGTCGCAGTGGTTACGCAAAGTAGCGTAGCGGAGAAGTAGAAGGCGCAGGCGATGGCGGGAGACAATGTAAGGATCGGCTCCGGCGCGGGCTTCGCCGGCGACCGCTGGGAGCCGGCGGTCGAGCTGGTCGAGCGCGGCGCCCTCGACTACATCGCCTTCGAGTGCCTGGCCGAGCGCACCATCGCGCGCGAGACCCTGGCGCTGCGGCGAGGGCAGGGGAGCGGCTACAACCCCCAGCTTGAGGAGCGCATGCGCGCCGTGCTGCCGCCGGCCGCCGAGCGCGGCGTCCGCGTGCTCAGCAACATGGGCGCGGCGGACCCGCTGGCGGCGGGGCGCAAGACGGCCGAGATCGCAGCCGAGCTTGGGCTCGACGACCGGCGCTGCGCGGTGCTGCTGGGCGATGACGTGCGCGACGCCGTCGCCGCCCGGCCGGACCTGCCCTTGATGGAGACCGGCGCGCCGCTGGAGAGCATCCTGCCGCGCATGGCCTCGGCCAACGCCTATCTCGGCGCCGACGCGGTCGCGTCCGCGCTCTCGACCGGGGCGCCGGTGGTGGTGACCGGCCGGGTCGCCGACCCCTCGCTCTTCGTTGGTCCCATCGTTCACGCGCTGGGCTGGGGCTACGACGACTACGTTCGTCTCGCGCAGGCCACGGCGACGGGCCACCTGCTGGAGTGCGCGGGTCAGGTGACCGGCGGCTACTTCGCCGACCCCGGTGTCAAGGACGTGGCCGGCCTGGCGCGCCTCGGTTTCCCCTTCGCCGATGTGAGCGACGACGGAGAGGTCACCATCGGCAAGTGCGACGGCAGCGGCGGGCGCATCGACACCGCCACCTGCACCGAGCAGCTTCTCTACGAGGTCGACGATCCTGCGGCCTACGTCACGCCCGACTGCGTGCTGGACATGACCGGCATCGCCTTCGACGAGGCGGGGTGCGATCGGGTGGCGCTGAGCGGCGCCCGGGCGCAGCCGCGCACCGACACCTACAAGGTGAGCATCGGCTATTTCGACGGCTACCTGGGTGAGGGGCTGCTCTCCTACGGCGGGCCCAACGCGGTCGCACGCGCCCGCCTTGCCGGCGAGATCGTGGCGGAGCGGCTGCGCCTGCGCGGCTTCGCCTACGACGCGCTTGATGCCCGCCTGATCGGGATCGACAGCCTGCACGGGCCGGGCGCGGGTCGGCCCGAGCCCTACGAGGTCAGGCTCCGCGTCACCGGCCGCACGCAGGACAGGAAGGCGGCGCAAGCGGTGGGCTTCGAGGTCGCAGCGCTCTACACCAACGGGCCGGCGGGCGGAGCAGGGGACGCGGCGAGCGTACGCGAGATTCTCGCGGTGCAATCGGTGCTGCTGCCGCGCGATCTGGTCACGCCCCTCGTCGAGGTGGTGGACGCCGGCTGATGCTCACCGTGCATGACCTCGCCCACGCGCGTGCCGGCGACAAGGGGCACAACGTCAACGTCTCGGTGATTGCCTACGACGAGGCGGGCTACGAGCGGCTCCTGCGCGAGCTGACCGAGGCGCGGGTGGCGGCGGCTTTCGCGGCGCTGGCGGAAGGCCCCGTGCGCCGCTACCCCCTGCCGGGGTTGAACGCGTTCAACTTCGTCATCGAGCGGGTGCAGGGCGGGGGCGTCACCGCGACCGGCGCGCTCGACATCCACGGCAAGAGCCTGTCGTCGCTGATGCTGACGATCCCGCTGCCCGGCAACGAGCCCGAGGATTAGGCACTCCGCTCAAGCGGCGGTATCGAGCCAGATGGTGACCGGGCCGTTGTTGACGAGGTGGACCTGCATCTCCTGCCCGAAGCGCCCGGTCTGGACCGGCACCCCGTGCTCGGCGAGGGAGGCGGCGTAGAGTTCGTAGAGCCGCTTGCCCTCGTCCGGGGGTGCGGCGTAGGAGAAGCCCGGCCGGTTGCCGCGGCTCGTGTCGGCGGCGAGCGTGAACTGGCTCACGACCAGGGCGCTGCCCTCGCTCGCGAGCACCGAGAGGTTCATCTTGCCGGGCTCGCTCTCGAAGATGCGCAGGTTGGCGGTCTTGCGCGCGAGGAACTGCGCCTGCTCGTCGCTGTCCCCCTGCATCGCGCAGACCAGAACCAGCATGCCGTTGCCGATCTCGCTGACGGCCTCGCCGGCGATATCGACGCGGGCTTGCGCGACCCGCTGGATCAGCGCTCTCATGAGTCGACCGGCGCGTGGTAGGTGCGCACGGGCGCTTCGGCGAGCAGCGCCAGGAAGTCGTCCAGCGCACCGGCCTCCTCCAGGGCGGCGAGGCTGGCCTTGTGCGCCTCCACCGAGGTCCATTCCTCGACGATGATCAGCTTGTCCGGCGCGCCGGCATGCACCACGAGCTCGACGCGCAAGCAGCCCTCCAAGCCGGGGTTCTCGCCCACGAAGGGCGTAAGCATGTCGACCACTTCCTGACCCTTCCCGGGATTCGCGGTCGCCCGCACCAACACCAGCACGCTCATCGTCCTCTCCCTCGCACGAACGGCAGGCGCCGGGAGGCCGGGGCTGTGCGCCCCGGCCCCGCGACGCAGCTACAAGGCTATATAGAGAGCCAGCCCCCCAGGCTAGCCGTAATAGCCGCCGTCCTCCATGAGCCGCCGGGTGCGGTCGTCCATGGCCTTGAGCGCCGCCTCGATATCCTTCTCGCCGTTGACGAAGTCGGCGCACTCCTCGCCCATGAGCGCCTGGATGGCGTTGGCCTCCGGGATCTGCATGAGATAGGGCACCGTGTACGGGAAGGCGCGGTAGAGGCCCGCGAGGAAGTTGTGGCTCTGATAGCGCCCCAGGATCGAGGCGCGCGCCGGCTGCGCGCCCGCCGCAACCTTGGCGTCGCCGATCGCGGGATCGGTGTAGTCGCCGGAATTGAAGTACTGCATCCAGGCGAAGGCCGCCTCCTTGTTCTCGCCCCCGGAATTGATGAACTGGCCGAGCCCGCCCATCTGCGGCTTGTGACCGCTGCCCGGGCTTTTGCCCTTGGGCGGCAGATCGACATGCATCACCTCGTGGAACTCAGTGAAGGTCGGGTCGTTCAGCACTGCCGTACCCCAGTTCAGCGGGCCGTAGACGGCGGTGCCATTGGCCATGGCCTTGTTCACTTCGTCCTCGGTGGCGTTGGCGCTGACCGGATGCGCGTACTTCATGAGCTGTTCGATGACGCGCATCGCCTCGTATCCCGCGTCGGTCGCGAAGGCCGGGTTCCAGCCGCCCGCCTCCATCTTGTCGAACCACCAGCCGCCGCAGGTCGCGTGCACGCCCCAGAACACGGTGCCGGCCCAGGCGCCGCGCTGGAAGCAGGAGACGAAGCCGTACTGGTCCTGATCCGGCGCGTTCAGCTCCTTCGCGGCGCTGATCGCGTCGTCCCAAGTCATCGGCAGCGCGATGCCCGCCGCGTCGAAGACGTCCTTGCGGTAGAAGGTCGTCATGACGTTGCCGTCGTCGGTGAGCCCGTGCAGCTCGCCGTCGCCCGATGGGATGCGATAGAGGTCGCTGACCTGCTTCGGCACATCGGTGAGGTAGTCGTCGCGCCAGCCCGGATCCTTGGCCAGGTGATCCTCGATCGGATCCATGGCGCCGGTGGCGTGGATGGCGGGGAAGCGCCCCCAGTCGATGTAGGTGCAGTCGAAGTCCGCCGACTTGACCGCCATGCGGGCGATCACGGTCTGGAAGAAGTCCGAGATCGGCTGCCCGGCGAAGTTCACCTCGACATTCGGATACACCTTGTTGAACAGCGGCTGCACCGCCCGCTGGGTCTCGCCCCAGCGTTTGCCCTCGGCGAAATAGAGGGTGATCTGGCCGCCGACGTCGGCGAAGACCTGCTTCGGCTCGTAGGTCGCCGCGATGGCGCCCACCGCCGCCGCCGTGCTCGCCTGGAGGAACCGGCGTCGCGTCAGCCAGTTCTTTCGGTCGGCCGCAACCTGCGCCTCGATCGATTGACGCGCCTCATGATCAAGATCGTTCATTGTCCGCACTCCCTGGTTCTCGGTTATCGAGCTTCTTGTGCCGGGAAGCGCTCTCGGCGTCTCTCGCGACGCCGCTCAACCGGACTGTCCTAAAACGGCTCTCCCGGCTTTATGGCCCGAACCGTAGCACGGGGCGCGGACGAGTGGCGAGCGCGCAGGCCCCCTCCCGATTGCGGACGCAGGGCCACGGTGTACCATCGGCGCGGCCGAGGACAGGAGGAGGCGGGTGATGAGCGGATCAGCTCAGGCAGACGCTGCGACCGGCGCGACGCGCCGGCTTGGCCAGTGGGTCGCCGAGGCGCCTCGTGCCTGGGGCGGGGAAGGAGAGCGCCAGGCTGCCAGCGCCTTCGTCGACACGGTGGCCTGCATGCTGGCGGGCGCGGACGATGCCGCCCCGCGCGCGGCCTACGCGGGTGTCGCGCGCTGGGGCGCGGGCGGGGCGGTCGTGGCCGGCACGGCGCACCGGCTCGCAGCACCCTGGGCCGCGCTGGTCAACGGCACTGCGGCCCACGCGCTGGACTACGACGACATTCTGGAAATCAGCAACGCCCACGTCAGCGCCGTACTGGTGCCCGCCCTGCTCGCGCTCGGACAAGAGCGGGACGCCGACGGCGGGTCTTGCGTGGATGCCTTCATCGTGGGCGTCGAGGTCCTGGCCCGCCTCGGCGAAGCGCTCAACAAGACCCACTACTTCAAGGGCTGGCACACCACGTCGACCCTGGGCGCGCCCGCTGCTGCTGCCGCCTGCGCCCGGCTGCTCCGACTCGATGCTGCGCGAACGACCGCCGCGCTCAGCCTCGCCACCAGTCTCGCCTCCGGCGGCAAGCGCCAGTTCGGCACCATGGCGAAGCCGCTCCACGCCGGGCTTGCGGCCAAGAACGGGATCATGGCGGCGGTGCTGGCGGAGGCCGGTATCACCGCCGCGGCGGACGCCTACGAAGGCGAGCGGGGTTTCGTCGATCTCTTCGCCGGCGTGCCGCGCGAGCGACTGGAGGCGGCGGTCGCGGACTTCAGCGGCCCGCCCGCAATCGAGCGCCACGGCCTCTGGCAGAAGGTCTACCCCTGTTGCGGCAGCGTCCATCGCTCCCTTGATGCCCTGCTCGATATGCGGGGGGAGGACGGTCTGCGGCCGCAGGCAGTGGCCGAGATCGACGCGCTCCTGCCTGAGATCGAGATGCACAACCTGCCTTACCAAACGCCTGCCGATGCCATGCAGGCGCGATTCAGCCTGCCGTACCTGCTGGCGAGCGCGCTGGTGGACGGCCGCCTCGCGCTGGATGCCTTCACCGGCGGGGCGCTGGCGCGGCCGGACGTGCGCACGCTGATCCCCATGATCCGCATGCGCCCGGACCCGTCACAGGGCGGCGATGCGAACGTCAAGGACGCGCCACTGCGGGCGACGGTCACGGTGCGGCTCGCGGTCGGGGATGAGCGCGCGCGAACGGTGCAGGAGCCGAGGGGCCATCCGTGCAGGCCTCTCGGCCGCGACGCGCTCCACGCCAAGTTCGTGGACTGCGCATCGCGCGCCCTGCCGCAGGCCTCGCACGACGCCGCCTTCGCGGCGTTCGACGGGCTCGCTCGCGCACCGGACCTTGGCGCCGTCGCGGCGCATCTTGGGGGAGACCATGGCCAAGGCTGAAATGGGAGCGTCCGATGCCGTCGCCTTCACCCAGGCCGCGACGGTGTTCGACTGCCTCGGGCTCTTCTACGTGCTCGACGAGCCCTATGCGACCCGCTGCCTGGAGGCGGGCGTCAACATCTGCAACGTGACCTTCGCGCTGGAGAGCACGTGGGACCAGACCATGAGCGCCGTGGACGAGGGTTTTGGCAAGATCGAGGCCAGCCCCGTGCTCGCACTTGCCCGCAACCGGGCGGAGATCGAGGCGGCGCTGGCTGCCGGCCGGCTCGCGGTGGTCCCCGGCACGCAGGGGTCGAGCATGATCGGCAAGGAGCTCGCGCGCGTGGGCATCCTGGCGCGGCTGGGCTTCCGTTTCTTCGGCCTCGCCTACACCGGCGCCACCCTCTTCGCCGACGGCTGCGGTGAGAAGCGCGACGCGGGCCTCAGCTTCCTCGGCGAGGAGCTGATCGCGGCGGTGAACGAGACGCCGATGATCCTCGACCTCTCCCACACTGGCCACCGCTCCCGCGCCGAGGCGGTGCCGCTGGCGCGCGCGCCGGTCTGCACCCATTCCAACGCCTGGCACCACGTGCCCAACGACCGCAACACCAGGGACGAGACAGTGCGCGACATCGTCGCCAAGGGCGGCATGATGGGCGCCTGCTGCCTGCCGCTCTCGGTCAGCCCGGCCGACCAGACTCTCGACCGCCTGATCGATCATATCGACCACTTCCAGGCGCTGGTCGGCGCGGAGCACATCGGCATCGGTCTCGACTTCACCGAGGCCTACAAGGAGGCCAAGGTCGTGCTGCCGGAATCGATCCGCTGGCGCACGCTCCGCCCCGACATTTTCGGCCCGGTCGAGGCCTTTGTGACCCAAAGTTATCCGGAAGGCCTGAGCGGCATCGCCGAGCTGCCCAACCTCGCCCGTCGCCTCTTCGAGCGGGGCTACGGCGAGGGCGAGGTGACCGGGATTCTCGGCGCGAACTGGCTCCGCACGTTCACCCGCTTCGTCGGCTGAACTCTGCGCACGGCGCCTCCAACACGTCATGGCCGGGCTCGTCCCGGCCAACCACGTGTTCGCTCACCACTCCGACAGACCCGTCGAAAGAGATGGATGCCCGGAACAAGCCCGTGCATGACGACGAGGGGGGAGGTCCGGTCAGAGAGACGGCGCGCAGGCCCGATCCAGCGCGAACGAGATTCGAAAACTGAACATCAGCCGCGTGCGGCCCCGGCCTGCGCCGGGCGAGCGGGCCGCTTGAAGCGCGGCATGACCTCCTCGGCGAAGAGCCGCATGTTGCGCAGCACCTTCTCCTGCGGCAGGCCGCCGAAGCCCATGAAGTTCATGAGCTGCCCGACGCCGCCCTCGTCCCGCATCCAGCGGACCTTCTCGGCGACCGCATCGGGCGTGCCGAACATGCCGAGGTTGTCGTAGACCTCCTCGAATGGCACCACGTCGAGCCATTCGAGGATATCGTTGTAGTTCGCGTACTGCCGCGCGACCTTGCTGCGGTCGCGCTCGCCCCAGATCTTGGCTGCGGTGCGGATGTACCACATGACGTGGTTCTCCATGTCGGCCTTCACCGCTGCGTCGCTCTCGCCCACGTAGACGAACTCGTTGTGCGTCATGCGCAGGTCGGTGCGGCCGGACTGCGCGCAGAGCCGGTGCCAGACGTCGAAGTAGTTGGTCTTGAGGGTCTCGTAGGGGCAGAGGTAGGGGCCGATCAGGCCGTTGATGCCGCGATCGATGACCTTCTGCACGGTGTAGTCGCTGAGCGCCGCCTGCCAGAGCGGTGGGTGCGGCTTGGTGCAGGGCTTGGGCAAGACCTCCACCTCGGGGAAGCGCCAGAACTGGCCGTCGTAGGCGAAGCGTTCCTCGGTCCAGGCGCGCCGCAGGATGTCGAGCGCCTCGCTGAAGCGCTGCTCGGCCTCGTCCATCGGGATATCGAAGCCCTTGAACTCGGCTGGCTGGTTGCCGCGTCCGAGCCCGACATCGACCCGGCCGCCGGAGAGGTGATCGAGCGTGGCCCAGTCTTCCGCCACGCGCAGCGGGTGCTGGAACGGCAGCACCACCACCGCAGTGCTGATCCGGATGCGGGAGGTGCGCTCGATCGCCTGGGCCGCGAGGACCGGCACCGCCGCGCGGCCGTACTGGCTGAAGTGGTGCTCGGTGAACCAGACCGCGTCGTAGCCGAGCTCCTCGGCGACTTCGACCTGCTCGATGAGCGTGTCGAAGGGCTCGGGATCGCCCTCGCGGACCGCCGGCACGAGAATCAGCGAGAATTCCATGGACGCCTCCCGGATCGGGTGTTGCCGTGCGCGCGCAGCGCGGTTGACCCGCCGCCCTGTTGTCCCTAGATGCCAGGAGAGCGGCCACGGTGCTCGGCGGAGCATGGCGGCGCGCGCCCCCCGTGGCAATGGCCGGCGAGGCCGCGGCAACGGCTGGCGGACGGGCGCCGGGCTGGCTATGGTCCGCGCCGCGCGCGCGGCGCGGAGACGTGCAGAGGATGTCATGGTCGACCGTATGGGCGCCCTCGGGCGCTATCCCCAAACCCGCATGCGCCGCAACCGGCGCGAAGACTGGTCGCGCCGCCTGACGGCGGAGACGGTGCTCACGGCGGGCGATCTGATCTGGACCGTGTTCGTCTGCGCAGGCGAAGGGCGGCGCGAGCCGGTGGGCTCCATGCCGGGGATCGACCGGCTCAGCGCCGACGTGCTCGCCGAAGAGGCGCGCGCGGCCTGCGACCTCGGCATTCCGGCTCTCGCGGTCTTCCCGCAGACGCCGCTCGCGGCCAAGACCCCCGACGGCGAAGAGGCGCTCAATCCGGACAACCTGGTGTGCCAGGCGGTGCGCGCGGTCAAGGCGGCGGTGCCGGAGATGGGCGTGGTCTGCGACGTGGCGCTCGACCCCTACACCAGCCACGGCCACGACGGGCTGATCCGCGACGGCTACGTGGTCAACGATGAGACGGTCGACGTGCTTTGCCGCCAGGCGCTGGTACAGGCCGAGGCGGGCTGCGACGTGATCGCGCCGTCGGACATGATGGACGGCCGCGTCGGCGCCATCCGGCGCGCGCTGGACGAGGCCGGCTACGAGCGGGTGCGGATCATGTCCTACGCGGCGAAGTACGCGTCGGTCTATTACGGGCCGTTCCGCGATGCCATCGGGTCCACCGGCAACCTCGCCGGCGGTGACAAGCGCACCTACCAGATGGACCCGGCCAACGGCGACGAGGCGCTGCGCGAGGGCGCCATGGACATCGAGGAGGGCGCCGACCTGGTGA
>JAPOPO010000198.1 GCA_026712885.1 Rhodospirillales bacterium
CCCGGTCGCGTTCTCCGCGGCCTGTTCCTGCCTAGTAGAATGAGCGTGGTGGCGTCCAGGCCGGCAGCGCCGCGCGAGAGCGACGCGATCCTCGCCCGGCTGCTCAAGCTCCATCCCAAGGCCATCGATCTCTCGCTCGGGCGCATGACCCGGCTGCTCGACGCGCTCGGCAACCCGGAGCGCGCCATGCCGCCGGTGATCCACGTGGCCGGCACCAACGGCAAGGGCAGCGTCGTCGCCTATCTCGACGCGATGCTGCGCGCGGCGGGCTACCGGGCGAACAGCTACGTCTCACCGCACCTGGTTCGCTTCGCCGAGCGGATCAGGCTGGGCGGCGCACCGATCGCCGAAGACTCATTGCGCGCGAGCCTCGCCCATTGCGAGGCGGTCAACGAAGGCGCGCCCATTACGTTTTTCGAGATCACCACAGCGGCGGCGTTCCACGCCTTCGAGCGCCATCCCTCGGATGTGCTGCTGCTGGAGGTCGGGCTCGGCGGCCGGCTCGACGCCACCAATGTGATCGCGTGCCCGGCGCTCACCGTCATCACCCCGGTCTCCATCGACCACACCCACTATCTGGGCGAGACGCTCCCGCTGATCGCCGCCGAGAAGGCCGGCATTTTGAAACGGGGCGTGACCGGCGTGATCGGGCGGCAGGAGGCGGAGGCCGACGCGGTTATCGAATCGGTCGCGGAGGGGGTAGGGGCACCGCTCGCAAGGCTTGGCCGGGAGTGGTCGTTCAAGCGCGCTGGGTCGCAACTGGTCGTCCGAGACGCCAGCGGCGGCGGGCGCTATCCGCTGCCGGGGCTCGCCGGCGGCCATCAGGTCGAGAACGCGGCGCTTGCCGCCGTCTGCGCGCGGCTGCTTCCCGGCTTCGATGTGGGCGACGACGCGATTGCTCGTGGGCTGCAGGAGGCGCGCTGGCCAGGGCGGCTCCAGCGCATTCCCTGGGCTGGCCTCGCCGGCGGCTGGGAGCTTTGGGTTGATGGCGGCCACAACAAAGCGGCTGCGAAGGCGCTCGCCCGTGTCGCCGAGAGCTGGGCCGACCGGCCCCTTGACCTCGTGGTCGGCATGCTGAACACGAGGCCGCCCGCGGACTACCTACAGCCGCTCGCGCCCTTCGCGCGGAAACTGGGTGCGGTAGCAATTCCCGATCAGGCCGCGAGCAGGACGGCGGCCGAGATCGACTCGGTCGCGCGGTCCCTGGGCATGGCTTCAGAGACGGACACCAGTGTCGACGCGGCGGTCGCGCGCCTCTCGTCGGGCGCGCCCGGGCCCGGACGCATCCTGGTGTGCGGCTCGCTCTACCTGGTTGGTGACGTGCTGGCGACGGCCGGCGTGCCGGCCGCCTGAGCGGAGGAAATTAGACCGCGCCGCGCAGCCACTCGGCGAGCTTGGCCTTGGGCAGCGCGCCGACCTTGGTGTCGGCCACCTCGCCATTCTTGAAGAGGATCAGCGTCGGAATGCCCCGGATGCCGTACTTCGCCGGCGTCGAGGGATTCGAATCCACGTCCAGCTTGGTTACCGAGAGCGAATCGCTCATCTCGCCGGCGAGCTCTTCCAGCGCAGGCGCGATCGCCTTGCAGGGGCCGCACCAGTCGGCCCAAAAATCCACAAGGACCGGGCCTTCGGCGTTAAGGACCTTATCTTCGAACTCGGCGTCGGTGACGTGGGTCACGCTCATCGGTACTCCTCCAGGCGGCGACAATCGGAATGTAGGGAGCGCTCGGGGGGCCGTCAACGGGCCGGGATCGTTATCCGGCTGCTGTCATTCTTCGGCGAGCAGCGCGGTCGCGATGGTGCGCCATTCGTCGCGCAGCGCCTGCTCCGACGCCAAGCGGCCGGCGCGCCGGTACCAGTAGCCGGCGTTGCGGAGGTCGCCCTCGACCCGGTGGAGATAGGCGTGGACCCAGGCGCCCGCCGGCCCCTTGTCCGCCTGGGCAAGGGAGTGAGCCTCGTCCCACGCGCCTTTCGCCTCCTGCCAGAGCGCCTGGAGCGGCTTGCTCAGGCCGATTGGCGGCGCAGCGCTCTCGAGCGAGCGTTCGAATGTCGCCATGTCCATGACGCGCCTCCCGTCCGTCCTTACCCCGCTGTCACGCGGTGCCGTCCGCGCCCGGGGCCAGCGCGATCTCGAAGTTACCGTAGGAATCGACCGTGAGCGTCTGTTTGGGATGGACCACCACCGTGGTCACATCGGTGTCGATCACCGCCGGCCCCTCGATCCGGTTGCCCGGTGCGAGCCGCGCGCCCTCGAAGATCGGGGTCTCAGCGCGGCGGCCCCACGACGCCCAATAGACCGAGCGAGAGGGACGCCGGGCCTCCGGCGCGGGCTCGGCGTCGAGCATGTCCACCGTCGACAGCAGGGGCTTGCGCGTGACGCCCGAGGCCCGACAGCGGAAGGTGACGATCTCAAGTTGCGCGCCCGGCAGCGCCGCCCCCCGGCCATAGAGCGCCTCGTAGCGCTGGCGGAACTCCTCGTGGAGCGCGTCGATCGCATCGGCGGCGACGGTCTCGCCGTTCAACTCGACTTCGACCTCGTTGATCTGCCCCTTGTGCCGCATGTCGAGGGTGAAGCGGTAATGGCGATCCGCTGGTGCCACGTCGTCGGCCGCGAGATCGGCGGCGCCCCGCGCCTTGAGTTCCGCGAGCATCGCGTTGATCTCCGCCGCATCGAAGGGCGAGCGCATGATGTTGCCCCGCTCGTGGACGTGCAGCAGGTCGGCCGCCGCCGCACCGAAGGCGCACCAGACCGAGGCAGTCTCGCGCTGCGGGACGATGACCTTGGAGACCCCGAGTTCCTGCGCGAACACCCCCGCGTGCGCCGGACCTGCGCCGCCGAAGGCGAAGAGCACGAAGTCGCGCGGGTCGTGGCCCTTCTGGATCGTGACCTTGCGGATCAGGTCGGCCATCTGGAACTCGGCGATGCGGGCGATGCCGCTCGCAGTCTCGTCGAGGCCCAGGCCCAGGCGTTCGCCCATCGGTGCGAGCGCCCGCGCTGCGGCGTCGCGGTCGAGGGTGATCGCGCCGCCCGCGAAGTTGTCGGGGTCGAGATAGCCGAGCACCAGGTCGGCGTCGGTGACGGTCGGGACCGTGCCGCCCCGACCGTAGCAGACCGGGCCGGGATCGGCGCCGGCGCTATCCGGCCCCACGCGAAAGGCACCGGTGGCCTCGTCGAGCCGCGCCATGCTGCCGCCGCCCGCGCCGATCACCTGAATGTCGACCTTGGAGAGGTAGTACTCGTACTGGTGGACCAGGCTGCGGTAAGAGAACGCGGGCTCGCCGCCGTGGATGATGCCGACGTCGAACGAGGTGCCGCCCATGTCGGTGGTGATGACGTTGTCGTAGCCCATGATGCCGCCGGCGTAGCGCGAGCCGGTGACGCCGGAGACCGGGCCTGAATCGAGGGTGAGCAGGGGCGCCGC
>JAPOPO010000467.1 GCA_026712885.1 Rhodospirillales bacterium
AGACCGGTAGCGGCGCTTGCTATGCGCCTGCCCGTTTCGGAATCGGAGATAAGCCGGACTTCCGGGTCTGCCTGGGTCCGGGCGGCGTCCCAAAGCCGGCGGTCGGTCGTGACCAGCGGTGCTCCCTCGACCTCCGCACAGGCGAGATAGAGGCAGTCGTAAACCGGATGGTCGATCCGGAGGGCGATGGCGGCGGCGTGGATAACAAGCTCCGCGGCCGGGACCAACGAGACGAGATCGCCCAGGCGGGCGAGTTCGCGAAGGTAGGGTTGTGCGTCTGCTACTTCCCGGCGCCGGGCCTTCTTCCAGATCACGTTGGCGGCCTCGGTCAGTATGAAATCCGGGGCGTGCAGCATGATCCGGTGGGCGAGAAGCTGCCGCGCCTCGACAGTTCCGTCTTCGGTGAACAACCATTTGACTGCGACGCTGGCGTCGACGACCGCCTTCACCGGTCGCGGTCCTCCCGCAGGAGGAGGACGCTGTCTGTCTGGGGGCGATCGGCAGTGAGCGCGGCGAGGCGTGCGGTGCGTTCGCGGAAATCTTCGAGGCGGGCGTGGCGGAGCACCTGCCGGGCGAGAAGATGGCGTATCTCCCCTTCCAGCGAGCGCTGGTTCGCCTTCGCCTGGGCCTTCAGAGCGGCAACCAGCTTGTCATCGACATTACGCACGGTGATGGTGGCCATGAAATGCGCTCCCGCTCGGTAGCAGCATTTTGCTAGCATATTGCTTGCATTCATTCAAGATGAGACCGGATCGACGGAAGTTCCGAATGCGCGTCGGCGCGCGGGAGCGCGTCTGCCGCCGCTTCCGCTGGCGCAAAAGCGGTCCCCCACCCGGCCTCCCCCGCAGGCGGGGGAGGAGAATTCGGGCGGCATCCCCAGCGAGCGGGGGAGGAGTTTTCCGATGGCTACCGGCCCCGGTTCTGACCGATGATCGTTGGTATCAGGGGCAGCCGCCCGCCCGCCGGAGGGCGGCGAAGTCCGTCCTGCCTTCGAGGCCGATGCAGATGAGGCCGGCGGGGGCGTTGGGGGGTGCTTCGGAGACGGACCAGCGGTTGCCGACGGTCTGGATCGCGGCCATTCCGCCGCCGGGCCGGCGCATGAAGCCCTTTGCGCGCAACAGGCCGTGGGCGGGGTCGGCGAGAATGCGGGCGAGCGCTTCCGGCTCGGCTTCCTCTGGCGGGTCGAGCGCGGCCGTCGCGTAGCCGTGCGTGTGGTCGAACGGGCCGCCGCCTGCCGGCAGCAGGGCGGCGCGGCCCGTCCAGGCGCCCAGCACGATGTCGATGGGCGCGTCGGACTGCACCGTGCGCACAACCCGCGCCTCCGGGGCCGCTTCGCCCAGCCAGGCTTCCGCTGCGTCCGCGTCGCCCGCAAGGTCGCATTTGTTCAACAGGATGAGGTCGGCCTCGGCCAACTGCCGCCGGACGGTGCTGCCGAGATAGCGGTCCCCGGCCCGGCCGCGCACGGTCTCGGCGTCGGCCAGCACGACCGCGCCGTCGAGCGCGAAGCCCTGGAGCAGGCCGACCGTGCCGGCGATGGCGCCCGGAAAGGCGACGCCGCTCGCCTCCAGCAGCACATGGTCGGGCCTCGGCTCCAGCGCGGCGAGCATGACGAGCGAGGAC
>JAPOPO010000148.1 GCA_026712885.1 Rhodospirillales bacterium
GAGCAGCCTCAGCGATCCGTCCGCCGCAACCTCATAAACGCCCAGCACGAAGGGCAGGCCGGCGTCCTGCACGTCAAAACGGTACCAGCCGGCGGCCGGCGCTTCGTACGTCCACCACAGGGAGGAATGGCCGAGGCCACGGATTCGCTCGCCCGGATCGACAGTCGCGAACGCGTTGGAGCCCATCGCCGAACCGTCGGCCCCGGAAAGAACCGCCGCGCCCCCCGGCCCGTCGTTGGCGGGCGTCAGTCCCCAGGCCAGGGGCCCCTCCAGCCGGTCCGCCGCAAACGCGCTGAAATCGCCGTTGGGCAAACCTGCCGAAATGAAGTAACGCCGGTCCTCGACGGCCGCCAGCGTGAATTCGAACGACGCGACCGCCGACCCGGTCGTGCCCTCCAGGCGCAGGCTGTCCAGCGAACCTCCGGAAAACGCCGAAATCCGCATCGGGGACAGTGTCCGGTCGTCGAGCCGCCACGTGTAGGTTGCGCTCTGCGGCGCCGTCCACACCCACCAGTTGGTGCGGACCCCGGTTTCGGGCGGTTCGCCGGGCTGCACCGTGGAATCGCCATCCACGTACACGTAATGGGACGACGCTTCGGCGCCGATCTCTTCGGCCCCGCCGAAATCGTCGTTGCCGGCCTCCCGGTCCACGTACCGCCAGTCCAGTTCGTACGGAGCCCCGGCGGCGAAGGCCGACTGCGCGGCGATCGCGATGCGGTAGTCCGCTGCGCCGACGACGGAAAACTCGGCCTTGCCGTCCGGCCTGCCCGAAACCAGGCGAAGGGCCGCCAGGTCCTCGCCGGCGAAGGCCATGACGAATCCGGCGCTCGAGTCGAACCGCACGGCGCCGTCCTGCGGCGCCGTCCAGCGGTGCCAGACGGTGGAGGCCAGCCCTCCGAACCACTCGCCGGGCTGAAGCGTGGCGCCTACGTTGTTGCCAGCGAAGCGGCCTTCGTCGCCTTCGATGACCGCGCCGAAATCCAGATCGTCGTTTGCCGGGCGTTCGACCGTGGACCAGCCGAGGGTCGTGGGCGAGGAACGCCCGTAAACCGTCGCGCGGTGCGTGCCGTTGCTCACGCGCACGCGGTAGACTTGCCCCGCTTGCGCATAAAAGTCTCCACTGCCGGCCACGTTCGATTCGATGAGATGCAGTCCCACGATGTCGTCGCCTGTGTACACATCGACATAGATTGGCTCGGCGCGGCTCGCCTGCCCGCCCGGGTTGAAACGAAAATGACCGTCCGCCGGCGCGGTCCAGTCGTACCATACCGACCCCGCAGGCCGCCCGAGCGGCGGGTCGTAAAACGCGGGGCCCGCGTCCGGCGGAGGGTCGCTTCCGAACGCAGCGCCTGTGGCCGGGGCCTGAACGACCGGCGGCTCGCCGGCCTGCGCGGTGGCGCTCGCCAGATCCAGATCGACGGAGCCGCTGGCGCCCCCGATGGCAAGGGCACGGGCGAAGTCGTCGTTGTCCGGCGCAGGCACCGCCGTCACCTCGACGTCGGCGATACCGGCCTTCACCGTCACCACGGCCGCGTTCGCATTCCACGCGGTCGCCGTGAAATACAGCCTCACCGCGCCGCCGCCCTTGCCTTCGTATTCCACGAAGAATTCGACCTGCTGCGCTTCACCGCTGCCGATCTCGCCCAGCGCCAGGTGCGTGCCCAACAGCCAGTCCGGATCCGAACCGCGCACCGGGGCCCCGTCCTCGCGCCCGACGCGCAGACCGTGCAACAGCACGTTGGTGCAACTCGATCCGTCCGCCGCGCGGCAATCCACCCGCAGCCGGGTGCCTGCGGCCACATAGGCGTCCGACTTCACCGTCAGCTTCAGTCGGGTGTTTCCTGCGGGAACCCTATCCCTGTCGGCCTCCATCTGCAGCGTCGGCGTGGATGCGCCACGGATCACCGTCCACGCAAGCGCCGCGCGCGGCGCGGCCGCGTAAACCCGCTGCGGCGTGACTTTCGCCCGGTACACGCCGGGCGGCGGATCGCGCACGAC
>JAPOPO010000468.1 GCA_026712885.1 Rhodospirillales bacterium
CAATCGAATCGGAGTTTGCTCCGCCACCAGCGGCGACGTTTCCATTTCACGCCTGAATGTCCTCCGCCCTCCCGGACGCCACCGAGAGTCCGGTTGAGCGTGACCGGGACGGCGGCCGGTGCCCGGGGAGGGGTGCCGGCCCGGCATCCCATCCGCGGCACGAAGGAGACGGCATCGATGAACACACGCACGCACCGGCGGGCCCCTTCGGCGACGTTCCTCGTGCATTTTTTCGGGCGCGGCCTGGTCGACGAGGGGCGCGCCTACGCGGTGGAGCGCTTTACTTGCTTCAGCAACGGAGACATTCGCCGTCGGCGCGCCGACGGCGCCGGGTCGAGGAAGGCCCGCGGCCGGCCGAGGCCCGAAGTGGCCACGTTCGACGAGGTCCGGGAGATGCGCCCGGCGTACAACGAAATCATAGTCTGCACAGCGCTGGGGAGCAGGTCGGGGATCCAGCTCTACGGTTGGTCGGCGTGCTCGTTCTTCGGCGAGCGCAGGCAGCGCCGCTGAACCGTCCCGTCAGAACGTTCCGCCGGCCCGCCGACGGCCCTGCGCCCATCGTCCACATGGAGACTGTGCAATGCCACACCGGGATCTGGATTCGCGGCGCGCGCACGACCGCGAGCGCCACCGCCGACGCACGGCGGCGCGCCAGGCGGCCGGCCTCTGCGTGCGCTGCGGCCGTGAGCAACCCGTGGAGGGCGGGCGAACCTGCGGGACTTGCCGGCTCAATCGCAGAAGGGCCGACCGGGCCCGTGCCGAAAAACGCCGGGCCGCCGGCATCAAGCGCGTCAGGGACCCCGCTGCCCGCAAGGCCGAGTACCGGCGCGCCGGGCAGCGGGCCGGGGATCGTATTGCCCTCGGGCTCTGTGCCAAGTGCGGTCGGTTCCCGCACGAGCCGGATCGGCGGCTGTGCGCCGATTGCGGCGAACGCCAGCGCCGCCGGGACCGCGAACGCTACGCCAGGGCCCGCCGTCAGGGCCGGCTCTACGGCGGTCGCAACGTCGAATCCAAGCGCCGCACCGCCCGCAGGCGCACCCGAAAGCGCCAGCAGTCGCGGCGCGAGTCCTCGCTCTGCCTCCGTTGCGGGAAGTTGCCGCCGGTGGAGGCCGGATCGAGCTGCGTGCCGTGTCTTGAGAACCGCCGGCTGGCCGACCGGCAGACCTATTCCGAACGCCGGGCAGAGGGACGATGTACCCGCTGCGGCACGGCGACCTTCGAGGGCGCGCCGGTGTGCGGGCCGTGCACGGTGCTGCAGGCCCGGTACGAGGAGAAGAAACGGGAGACGGCCCGGCGCCGCTACGCCGAACGGTGCGCCGCCTGGATCTGCACCCGCTGCGGCAGCCGGCCGTCTTTCGGCGCCTCGCGTTGCGAGGCGTGCGCGAAGGGTGCCTGGGAGCGATCCGGGCAGGTGAAAGCGCCGCCGGTCTATCCGCCGAGCTTCACCGTCGTCGAGCGCGGATCGGGAATCGACCACGGGACGTGGGATTCGTGGGAGGACGTGATCATCGCGCTGTCCTTCGCAAGACTCTCGCTGGAGGACGTCGACGTGCTGATCGACCACGCCCCCATGCACCCCACCTGCAACATGTTCGGCTGAACGCCCATTCATGTATGCGGCGCCGGCCGATGTCAGGACCGCCGCGGCCGGCCCTTCTTCAGCGCACCGGCCAGCTTCGCCACCTGGGCGCGCCCGACACGCAGTTCCTTCGCCACCACGGCCGGACTCGCGCCCGCGGCCAGCGCCGCGCGGGCCAGCCGTTGCTGCCCGACCGTCAGCGCCGACTCCACGCGCGGGGGACTGCCCCGCCTCGGCTTGCGCTGGCGGGTCCGCGGTTTCCCCTCGGTTGCCGCCTGCGGCGGGGGCTCCTCCAAACCCCGTCGGCGCGATTCGCGTTCTACGCCCTCGCGCAGTTGCCTGAGCTTGTCGTCGTTCAGCTCCTTCAGGAACGCGTCGAGATCCAGCGTCCCGTCCGGCGTGCCGAACCGCCGCGCCGGATGCACGGCCGTGTCGGACGCCAACCGCTGCCCGGCCGGACACCGGCTGCGCCGGTTGCTATCTGCTCTGCCCGGTCCATTCCCGGATTCTCCCCTGACCATCCGGTGACCGTGTCACAAAGCACTGCGTGCGGCAAGCACGGCGCCCGCCAAGCACGGCGCATGTCGCCTGCCGCCCGCAGGGTCTGCCGCCCGCAGGGCCTGTTGCCGGCAGGGCGGGTGGGGTCCCGCGTTGGAGATCGGCGCGGCGGGGGCGAGCGCCCCGGGCGGAGAGAGAGCTCCTGCCCCGGGGCATTTCCACACCG
>JAPOPO010000469.1 GCA_026712885.1 Rhodospirillales bacterium
CCGGGGTCAAGGAAGGCCAGCGGCTGGAAAGGGAGACCGCGGCGGCAGCGAAAACGGCGGAAGCCTATCAAAAGGGCGAGGAAATGACTGCCAACATCTGGAAGCTCGCCCAGGAGGCTTCGTGATGGTCGGCGCGCCTCGCCTCTCCTACGCCCAGCTGCTGGAGACCAACAACCTCTTGCAGACCTTCACCGACGAAACTTACTGGCTCTGCGTCACCCGCACCGTGCAGGAATCGAAGCTCTTCCCGGTGCCGCCCTACATGCTGCTCTCCTACCTCAATGCCTTCTACCGCTACCCCTCGCTCTTGCGGAAAGTGGAAAGCGTGATGACGGCGGAAGAAATCGGGGACCGCGCCCGCGAGGGGCGCCCGCCCGGCAAGAGCGCCATGGGCTGGGGGATGCCGGGCTTCTACCTGCTCGGCCGCGAGTGGCTGATCAACATGGGACTGCTGCGACCGCAGGATGCCGCCGAAGACGTCGTCTACCTGATGGACTTCTGGAAGCGCCTCCAGCTCTCCTGGCACCGCAACGACGGCCACATCACCAACAAAGAGTTCGGTCACCGCTGCCAGATCCTCCCGGAGCGACGGCTTCAGGTCTTCGAGTCCGACGCCTACGGCTGCGAGGCCGGCGATGCGCTGCACAGCGCGGCCACGCAGTTCATGGCTTCAGCGTCGCAATACGGCTTCCTGGTGAGCTGCGAGAGCCGCATCAGCCTGCTCAACACCGGGCCCTACAAGCTTGCCGACGGCAACGAGATGATCGTCCGCGAGTTCATGGACCTCGGGGAGGGCGACTTCCCGTGGCTCGACGACGTGGCGGCAGATATTCCCTACAACAACCTCACCGTCCCCATGATGGTGAAGGATTGCCACTTCTATCTGGTGGACGATTGGGGAAGCTTCGAGTCCGAGCCCGAGTTCCGGGCGGAGAATATCATCGGCGTCGGCCTCTACACATCCGATCCGCTCACCGAAGGGCACGCTCCGGTGGGGATGGAGAGCCGAGAGACCCTGACCGAGACCTTCCGCACGCTGGACGGGCTCTTCAAGGAAGCGACGGCGCGGCTCTGGAAGCGTATCGCCGGCTGGAGCCGCGATCAGATGCTCGATGCGGGGGCGCTCACCTACTTCGGCATCTGCAAGGACCTCGCCCACGTCGCCGGCGTCTACGCCCAAGAGGACTGGATGCTGATCGACGAGCGGGCGGAGCGCTTCCGCCCGCTGCTCAACGACGAGTTCAGCCGCGACTGCCTGGGCGAGCTGGTCGGGCTGTTGACGCTCCCGAGCCACCGGCTCTCGTCCTACAGCATGATGCAGCACGGCAACGGCCCGACGCGCATGTACACGCCGATCCCCTACGCGATCCTGGACGGCGAGGAGTACGTGCCCACCTGCGGTCCAGTCTATCCCGGCGCGACTACGCTGCCGGCGAAGGCCGATCGCTATCGCACGAGCGAGGGCGTGCTGACGCTGGAGGAGTACAACGCGCGGGTCCGCGCCTTCACGCCGCAATCCGACCGCTATCGCTTCCTGGACGAGACCTGGCTCAAGTACAACCACGGCACGCCGCGTGCCGACGAGATGTACCAGCACGAGCAGGAGCGGGCGCGCAAGATCCAGGGTCGCGGGGCGTCGCTCGGTGCTGCTGAGCTGGCGGCGCTTCCCCGCGACTAGGCGCGCGCGTCTCTCCCCACGCATCCGGGCGGCCTGACCTCATGCAGATCGGTGAGTACATCCGGCGCGCGGGCGCCATGTTCGGCGAGGCGCCGGCGCTGACCGAGGGCGTCCGCACGCTGAGCTTCGGCGCCTTCGACGCGGCGACGGACCGGCTCGGCAATGCGCTGCTCGCCGAAGGCTTCGAGCCCGGCGACCGTGTCGGCGTGCTGCTGCCCAACGGGATCGACTGCCTGGTCGCCTACTACGCGCTCGCTAAGTCGGGCCTCGTGCGGGTCTCGCTCAACGTCCGCGAGACGGAGGCGGATCATCGCTACAAGCTGAGCGACAGCGGCGCGCGCGGGCTCATCCATAGCGATGTGGAGGGCGCTGAGGGATTCAATGTACCCATGACCTTCGGCACCGACGCACTCCGCCGGCTCATCGACGTGGGACCACCAGGCGCCTGCCGCGTGGACCGCGACCTTCAGGCGCCCTATCGCCTGGGCTTCACCGGCGGGACGACCGGGGCACCCAAAGCCGTCACCCTCACCACGCTCGGCGAGACGGCGGAACTCTCCGCCTTCTTCATGGACCTCGTGCCCGACCTCGCACCGGGCGACCGCTTCCTCCACGCCGCCCCCATCGCACACGCATCGGGCGCCTTTTTCCTGCCCGCGCTGGTGCGGGGCGTCCACCAGTGGATCATGCCGCACTTCGACGCCGCCGGCTTCATCGCCATGGCCGCGCAGGCGCGCGCGACCCACACCTTTCTCGTGCCGACCATGCTGGCGATGATCATGGAGGAGCCGGCGCTGGAGACGGCGGATCTCCGCTTCAAGCGCATCTGCTATGGCGCATCGCCGATTGCGCCGAGCCTCCTGGAGCGCGCCATGGACCGTTTCGGGCCGGTGTTCGCCCAGACCTACGGCCAGGCGGAGTCCCCCATGGTCATCACATTTCTCGGGCCGGAGGACCACGACCGCGTGGGCTCGTGCGGGCGGCCTTACACCATCGCAGACGTGGCGATATTCGACGAGGACGACAAGCCGGTGCCCACCGGCGAGCGGGGCGAGATCGTCTGTCGCGGGACCCAGCTCATGGCCCGTTACTGGAACCGCCCGGAGGAGACCGCCAGGGCCTTCCGCAACGGCTGGCTCCATACCGGCGACATCGGCCGCATGGACGAGGACGGCTTCTTCTACATTCTCGATCGCAAGAACGACATGCTCATCAGCGGCGGCTACAACGTCTACCCGCGCGAGATCGAGGATGTGCTGCTGGCGTACGAGGGCGTCGTCGAGGCCGCAGTGGTGGGCCTGCCCGACGAGAAGTGGGGCGATCGTGTCCATGCC
>JAPOPO010000470.1 GCA_026712885.1 Rhodospirillales bacterium
CCTGGTTCAATCCGAAAGCCATGATCGTGTCTCCTTGCGATTCGGGTTGATGACGAAGGTTGACGAGCGGGCTGGAGCCTCTTCTCGGCCCCGCCCTGCTCACCTTCTCCAAGCCTCCCTTCACTCTGACGTGCCGTCTGCTCCGAGGCCCGGCGGGTTCCCGAGGGTCTCGCGGACCGCACGGCCGTTGGTTGCTGTGGCGTCGAAGAGCCTGCCGACCTGGGATTGCGGATGTTGGGGGCGTGCTCACCTTCGGAGCGTCTGCGGCGAGGCCGCGCTCATGACGGGCTCAGCGCCATGAGGGGAACGTTGGAGAGGATTTCGACCTGGTCTGGGCGCAGGCGAGCGAAGGCGATGCAGGCGGCAGCTTCGGATTCGGTCTCGAAGACTCCCAGCTCGTCGCCCGTCTCCAGTTCGATCACGGCAATCTGCGGCGGCCAGAGCACCGCCAGGTTACGCTCGGGCGCGCGGGAGTTGGATCGGCATGCGCAGCGGGGACAGCGGGCGGCGCTACGGACAGGCGCTTTGCAATCTACACATTCCCCTCTCGCGCGCCGTCTGGCGTATCGTTTCCGGCTGACGGCTCTCTCCCGCTCGGGGGAGACGCGCTCCTTCTCCAGCGCGAGACATCGGCCACAACGGGACAGGCCGTCGACCGTGGGCTGCGTGCAGCGCACGCAGCGGACGACGGCGCGGCGCTGGACGTAACGCCGGCGGTCGCCGGCGCGCCCAGCCTCGCGGCATGGCTCACAGACGGAGCGGTGGTCATCCGGCTGGCGGCGGCCGCAGGTTGTACAGAGCCCCGCCGCTTGCCGTGCCCGGCGGCGGCGTTCGTCGGCGGCGCGGTCGGCGCGGCGGCAGCGTTCCGGATCGCGCCCGCGGTAGAGCTTGCCTTGAGTCCTGGCCTTGTCTCGGCGGGCCTTCTCGGCAGCTCGCCTCTTCCCGGCGCAACCGGCACACATCTTGAGGCCGGGCTCGGGAGGAAGCCTGCCGCAACGGGTGCACAAGCCCTGTGCGGTTCGGGCGGCGTGGCGCTGGCGGTTACGACGATCCCGCTCCTGCTTCTTCGCGGGGTCCTTGAGCGGCACGGCGGGCCACCCCGCTCAGCGTGCGTGGCGGGCGGCCGCCAGGCCGGTTGCCTGGATGCCCCATATTTGCACCCCGGATCGTGCAAGCGTGACCCCGGTGCAGACGATGATCTCGTCGCGCTCCGGCCGCATCTTCTTGACGGCGGCGAGGCTCGCGATCGTGCGCCGTTGCCTGCGCCGGCCCTTCGTCCTGGGCTGCTCCGCCTGAATGGGCTCGATCTCACCGTTGGGATGAGAACGATACTTCTCGACGACGTAGCGGCTATCCTCAAGGCCTTGCCCAAACAGGTGAACGAGGAATGTCTGCGCGTCGCGATGGAACATCCGGCGGGTCCGCATGGAGCCGTCTCCCCCGATGGTGGTTGCCGACGGCGGGGACACGCTCCGCAGCGCCGCCCCCGCCGCCCGCTGCCGGCCGGACTTCGCCTCTCGCCGGCGTGCGGATAGCGGCGCGGCGCGAGGTGCGCGGGGGGTGGCGCACGTCGCCGCCTCGTCATCCGGGGACGCTTGAGGCGGCGGACGGGGTTCGCGCCGGTCTGTCGCGGCGTCCCGGCCGTGGCTATGATGGCGGCCCTGCGGCGGAGACCACTGCGCCGCAGTCATTCGGCCGGTGGTCCGGAGGCGGGCTGCCCCCGGCAACTCACGGAAGGCAGGTCGTTCGGAATGCGGGAAGGCGGTTCAGGATCGGCGCCCGGCGCCGCGGTCGTTGCGACGGTCAAATGGTTCAATCCGGTGAAGGGGTTCGGCTTCCTGACGCCCGTCGACGACTCGCCCGACATCTTCTGTCACGTATCGGCGGTGGCGCGGGCGGGCTTTGACACTCTGCCCGAAGGCGCGACCGTGACCTGCGAGATCGAGCAGGGCCGTCAGGGTATGCAGGTCTGGCAGATCCATGCCGTCGATACGTCGACCGCGAGCCCGGCGAGGAGCGGCGTGCCGCCGCGCAGGGATTACGGACATGGTCACGGCGAGCGGGCTCCGGCTTCCGGTCGCCGCGTGGTGGCCATGGTCAAGTGGTTCAATCCTGCGAAGGGTTTCGGCTTTCTGGTTCCCGACGACGGCTCGCCCGAC
>JAPOPO010000264.1 GCA_026712885.1 Rhodospirillales bacterium
AAGAGCTCCTGACCCCGGCGCTTGAAGGTTCTTCTTGATGTCGCGGTCTCGCCGCGCCTGCGGCGCCCGCTCCAGGGTCGGCGCCCCAGGGCGGCGGAGGCCGTCCTGCGCGCGGGCGCAAGCGCGGTCCGCGAAGCCGCCGCTCGAAGTCTCGGCTGTGCCAAGAGCTCCTGACCCCGGCGCTTGAAGGTTCTTCTTGATGTCGCGGTCTCGCCGCGCCTGCGGCGCCCGCTCCAGGATCGGCTCGAAGGCGCTGCCGTGGAGACGGTCGCGTTCCGCGGGTGGCGCGCCCTGCGTGACGACCAATTGCTGGCGGAGGCGGCGAAGCACGGCTTCACGGCGCTGGTGACGACCGACAAGCGCATGGCGGGTGAGCAACGCCATTCCGCCATCGCCATCGTCGCGGTAGACGACAATCGCGTTTCCCGGCTGACAGCCGCGGTGCCCGCTATCGCGGAGGCGATCCGGGGGACCGGTCCCGGCGAGAGCCGCATCGTCGCCGTGGCCGATCCGCACCGGTGAGGCGGCCTGCCGCGGCACGGCATCCGGGTCTCCTTGCACGGCCGCGCCGACCCGGCCAGCCCGTGGTTCACTCCCTCGCGAGCAATTTGGGAGGGCAGAACTAGTCGGCTGGCGCGCGGACCCTCATCCACCCCGCGGCCGACCGCCTCGCTTCCGGCCCCTACATGCTCGAGGACGGCCCCCTGTCGATGCGCTGCGAGCGCGTCCGGTGCTGCGGCGTGAACCTCTCCATCCGGGAGACCGTCTCGCGCAGGGATCCTCTGCTGCCCTTCAAGCGGTCAAGATGAGCACCGTAGATGCCGGGGTCGTCGAGGATCGCCCTGCCCTCGCCGGCCAGACGCTCGTTGCGCTCCAGCCAGTCCGGCCACGAAGGCAGCTCCTCGGGGCGGACGCCGAGAGAGCGCGCGCGGCGGGCGAGGTCGTCGAAGCTCTGCCAGTGCCGGTCGGCGGCCTTGAGCCAGTCCTGCACGCGGCCGCGCGCCCGGTGGTGCGCGCGGTAGCGGTCGACCATGGCCTGGAGACGCTGGCGCGGTTCCGCCGGCACTCGCTCGTTCTCCGCGAACGCCGCGATGCGCCGGACGAGCTCCGCCGCCCCGTCGAGATCGTAGGGGGAGACGCCGGCCCGTTCCGCCCGGCCGACGTGCCTGCTCCAGTCGAGGCGCAGGTTGCTGTACTCGGTGGGCGAAACCGCCGGCGGCCCGGTCTCGCCGGCCTGCCGTGCGGTTGCGGGGCGCTCGGGAGGACGGGCCGCCGTCTCGACCGGCTCGACTGCGGGAGCGACCTCCTGCGCCCTCTCCGGCGCCTCCTGCCGCGGGTGCGCGGCCCTCGCGGCGGCGGCGCGGCGGTAGCTGCCCGCCCGGGCATACACTGCCCCGAACTCTTCCATCTTGCCGTGGCCGATCCCGGCGCGATCGGCCAGCAGCCGCTCGAAGGTCTGCGGACGGGCCCTGAACGAAGCCGCCTGCTTCATCAGCACGCCGTGGCGGTCGAGGGTCTCGCGGAATGCGGGGCTGAGCGCAACGGCGTCGCCTTCCTGCCGGGCGCGCTCGCGCAGCTTGTCCCAGGCCGCCAGAACCTCGTTACGCTCGGACGCGAAAGCGTCCACCGCCGCGCCGTGGCGCCAGTCGTTGACGGCATGACGGATTTCCCGGGCGATGCGCACGAGCGCGTTGTCGTTGGCGGCTGCGCGATCCTCGGCCGTCCCTTGCCGCGTCTCTCCGGTGCCGCGCCTGCGATGGTGCGTCTCCTCCCGCGCATCCCGCCACGTGCCGTCCGAGACGTAGTCGAGCGCCGCCTCCTTGGGCTGCGAGCGCGACCAGCGGTCGGCCAGATACGCCCGGACGTCGCTGTCGGTGACGGGCATGTCGGCCTGGTCCTCGGGCCTGTGCTCGGCGATGTCCAGGGCGAGCGGCGCACGGTTGACGTAGATGTCGAGCGCCTCGCGGTGCCGGGTCGCGGCGGGATAGATGGTCTCCCGCGCCGGCCTGTCGTCCACCAGGAGGAACGCCCTGTCCACGGTCAGCCCCTGGGCCGAGGCGATGGTCATCGCGTAGCCGTAGTCGAGGCGGATGTTGTCGTGCCAGTCGCGGATCTCGTCATGGCGGAACGCGACCTGCCGCCCGTCGTCCGTGCGTGCGGTAATGTGAACCGAGAACTCCGGCCGGTGACGGTCTGCGTCGGCCTCCAGGTCCTTCCCGGCGGCCGTCCTGTTGCGCGCCTTGCGCGTGACCGCCGCCTCTTCGGCGCGCCTCACTTCGAGGTCTTCGACCGTGACCACGGTGCCGTTGAAGAGCTGCTTCTCCCACTGGGTGGCCCCGATGCGGATGCGGTCGCCGACCGCGACCTCCAGCGGCTCCGTCAGGCGCCCGTCCAGGTCCCGGCTTACCTCGATGACGGCGCGCTTCGCGTCGGGGGTTTGCGCAAGCATGCGCTGCCGCATCAGCCACGACAGCGCCCGGCCCTCCGCCTTCGTGCGGGCGAGCACGACGGTGGACGTGCCGGGCTGTGCGCGCACGTGGCGCTCCCAGTCGTCCACGAGACGGGTCAGGGCCTTCTCCTCGTCGTGGCAGAGATGGAGCCGGTTGCGGACATGCCACGCCTCGATCGCCTTCTCCGCCTCACCGTCTCTGAGCGCTTCCGACACCGCCACCTGCCACGGCGTGAACACCGGTTTCCTCTCCATCGCCTCGTACTCGGCGAGGATGCTTGTTCGCTCTTCCTGCGAGGTCAGCCCCGCCCGGAAGCGTGCCTGCTCCGGCGTCTCCCCGTGGACGTGGACGAGAACGTCCTCGAGGTCCGCCCTCTGGCGCCTGATGCGGTCGACGCGGATGCTGCCTGCGACGTCGCGGATCAGCCTGAGCCCGGGCCCCGCCTCCACCGGCTGCTGCTGCCGAGTGTCGCGGGCGGACACCACTTTCGCTCCGTGACGCTCGGAGAGCTGCAGGATGTGGTGCGCCTGGCGGGTCGACAGCATCCCCGCCTCGTCCACCACGATCAACGTGTTGCGGCCGATCTCAACCTGCCCCTTGGCCGCGAGCTTCAGCAGCTTGTCGACGCAGTAGGCGCGCGCGTCGCAATCGTCGCCCAGCGCCACCGCCGTTCGCCAGGCGACCGCCGTCGGCACGATCTCGTAACCGTGCTCCCTGTGAAGGTCGGTGATGGGTCTCAAGGTGGTGGTCTTTCCCGACCCTGCGGCGCCCTCGATCACCGCCACGCGCCCGCCCTTGATCGTCGCATGGCGGATCGCCAGCGACTGCTCCTGGCTCAGGGGATAGCCGTCAGCCAGGAGCGTCTCCACCTTCTCCTTGACCGCCTCTTCCGGCAGGTCGTGGCCGGTATCGGCGGCCATGGACGCCGCCATGTCGCGCACCGCCTGCTCCAGCCCCAGGTTGTGCCGAGTGGAATAGACCTCGGTGTGGACCATGCCGGCCTTGGATTCGGGCGTTGGCTTCTTGGGCTCCAGCCGCTCGATTTCCGGGTTGCGGCGCAGACGCTCGATCGCCGTCCCCACCGCCTCCCGGCCCATCAGACCCGCCGCCGCGTTCGCGGCCGCCTCCACCATGTCCGGGCGTCGGAACACCGCCTCCTCGCGCGCGAGATGGGCGGGAAGGTCGTCGAGACGGTCGGTCAGCTCACGAATGGCCTCGCGGCCGATCTTCACCTCGTGCCCGGGCACCGAGGCAATCAGCTCCCTGCGCTCCACCAAGCCCTCGGCCTCGCCGCGCCAGCGCCGGTGGCGTACCTCGGGATCGTTGTCGTGCGACTTGCCCTCGCGCGTGATCTTGTTGACCCCCGCCATGCGGGACGCGTTCCCGAGCGCGGAAATACCGAGCTCGCCCGCCATGGCGACGATCGCCTTGCGCCGCTTGGACCAGAAGGCCTTCAGATCGTCCGGCATGCCGGCGATGCGGGTGAACTCGGTGTTGGGCCCGTACTGATCCATCCGGACCCCGAGGCGCTGTTGCAGCTCCCACGCCATGTTGGCCCGGAACATGGCGCCGGCCGCCTTCTTCCAGCTGTAGACCGGGTACTGGTGGTGCGCCCGCCACTTGCCGTCTTCGCGGGTCCTCGCGACGTTGAAGATCGTGCAGTGGACGTGAAGCTGCGGGTCGTTCTCCCGGCTCGTGCCGTGGACGAAGGTGGCGCCCATGAGGTCGGCCTTGGCGGGCCGGCTCACGCCGCGCTCCTGAACGCGGGTATAGTTGCAGTACCTGAGTACCGTGTCTTCGAGCGCAGCGCGCGCGGAGGCCGTCGCCATCGCCTCGATCTTCAGGCGCATCTCCGGCTCGGCGATGGCCCAGAGCGCGGACACGCTCTTGTCCACCGAGAAAGTCATGTCCACGCCGGGGGAGCGGTGGGTGCCGCCGGCCCCGCGCACCAGCTTGCCGGTCCCGTCGGGCGCGAAGCCATTGTAAAGGCGCTGAAATTGACTGGAGTCAACCTTGACCCCGTCCTCCAGGCCGAACAGGCCCTCGGGGTTGAACCAGGCGCCGTCCGGCTCCTCTCCGGCCGTGTAGTACTCGTTGGGATGCCGGAAGGAGCGCTGGCTCTCCAGGTAGTATTCGGCTGACGCCATCTGGCCGATGGTGGCTACCATGAGAGCCCCGCCCCGGTGCTGCCCGGGGGCGCTGCGATGGGATTTGGCTGCGGCTTTACCAGGATGGACACGTCCTGTCTCTCTCCATCGAGCGATACTGTTTCAAGATGCCCACTTCGATCCACGAATCGGGACTCGATGTCGCCTCCGAATAGACGATATCGGTCCCGTCATGTCAAGCCGCGGTCGTTAGACCGCACAGGTGTGAAGCGGATATTTCTCCATTCTCTGGTTTCGACAGGGGAGACTCCGTGCATGCCACGGGTTCCATCGCAGGGACAGGGAAAGATCGCGGCGGGTGGGGCCACATCGCAGGGGCCGAACGGGGCGTCCGTTGACACCGTGGGATGGTCGCGCGATCATGGGACACACCAGATATAGCGGTCGAAGAGGGGAGGAGACACAATGGCGGCAAGGCGTTTCAACGAGACGGATATCGACTTCGAGGGCATAGACGGCGACCTGGCGAAGCTGGCGCCGCCGAAGCTGTCGCTGAAGGACGTCCTGGACCGTCTGCGAGACCGTATGGTCGAGCAACGGGCCAAGGGCGTCACGGTGGCGCAGATGCACGAAGTGCTGAAGGCACGAGGCATCGAGATCGGGGAAAGGAGCCTGAAGGCGTTCCTCGACAAGGGCGAGCTGCCGGGACGCAAGGCGGCGAAGTCCGTGGCGAATGCCACGGCTTCGGAGGAAGGCGGGGATCCGTTCTGAGCGCCATGGCGCGAAGCGCCGGGCGCGACAGGGCGATATCGCTCGAAGAGCGATGAGCCGTGGGCGATATGCGATGCGGCGGACATGGGAAAGAGCGCGAGCAACGGCGATGGCGCGTCAGCGCCGAGCCTGTTGCGAGGCCGCGGGGAAGGCGAGCCGCCGAAGGTCGGCGAGGCGGGCGCAAGCGAGGGCGAAGCGAAGCGACGCGCCGCGATGCGCGAGGGTAATGCGTCGGGAAGAGCCGCCGGCGATGGGAGCGGAGTGACCGAGCCACGGTGGCGGTCATGCACGGATCCGACTGCCCGCACCCGCAAGCGTAGCGCGCAGCGACCGAAGGGAGCGAAGGCGCCAGGGATCGTCACCGGAACGGCGAAGACCGCGAAGCGGGCTTCGTGGAGCCGGGCGTGGCGAAGCCGCGCCCGGCGGAATAGAGCCCGGCGACCGGTCCGAAGGACCGGGCGGGCGCCCTTACTTTCCAATCGGACAAGCGGGGGATACCGGGCCGGCATCCGTCACCGATGGGGATGACCGGCAGGCTGAAGGGAGCGAGTGTTCCTCCAACAAGGCTCCAAGCCATCGGGTGTCGGCGGTGTTGGATGCGATGACGGAAAGAGGGAGATCCGGGAGGGTCGACGATGGCGGCGCGCGAAGCGCGGCGGCGATTGTCGCTCGCAGAACGGCGAGCCGACGCGCTGAAGACGGAGGGACATTGGCTGAACAGGAAGCATTGGCGAGCGCCCGGCGACGGCGAGTTTGCGCCGAGCCGGACGCGAGGCCCGGTCGGGCGGCGCGGGGCGGGACGGCGGCGCCGGGAGCGCGAGCGGCGCAGGCGCGAAGCGCCGCGCCGCGAAGCGCGACACCGGGCACGGCGCAAAAAGAAAGGCCGATCCCTCGCCGAAGCGAGAGACCGGCCTGGCGGGTGGCAGGCGCGCCGCGCTCACCCGCTGACGGTCATGACCGGGATGCCGAGCTGGCGGGCCTTGTCGACGAGGTTCCCGGTGATCCCGCTTCCGGGGAAGGCGATAGTGCCCCTGGGCAGCAGGCTCAGAAGCTCGTCGTTCCGCCCGTAGGGAAGGGGCTTGACATGCGCGCTCCC
>JAPOPO010000474.1 GCA_026712885.1 Rhodospirillales bacterium
CCCGCCGGGCGCCCAGCACCTTGAAGACGACGGCGTCGTGGACCCGGCGCTCGTGGCCGGCGGCGGTCGCGCCCGCCAGCACCAGCAGGCCTGCTGCCACCGTCAATCCGGCCACCGCCTGAATCGCCGCGCCGATGCGTCCCATGAGTTCGTCCAAGGCCTTGATGATCGCGCGTATGGGGATTGCCGTGATGTTGGCGAAGTGCTCCGTCACCGCACGCTCGAGCACGGGTTCCGCGTCTGGCGTTGCGTGCGCGGTGGCGAGATGCGACTGCGGCGCTCCCTCCAGGACTCCGGGCGAGAATATCACGACAAAGTTGATATCGAACGCCGTCCAGTCGACCCGGCGCAGACTTGCGACCTCGGCCGTGAACTCGCGCCCCAGCACGTTGATCGAGAGTGTGTCGCCGAGGCTTAGCCCGAAGTCGTGCGCCACCTCTTCGGTCAGCGAGACCAGCGGCGGTCCGTCGTAGTCGGTCGCCCACCATTCGCCGGCCGTGATCTCCGCATTGGGCGGGCTCTCGGCTGCGTAAGAGAGGCCGATGTCGCTCTGGGTCACCCATTCCGAGCCGGGCGCGACTTTGGCCTCGCGCACCGGGACGCCCGCGATGCGCACAACTCGGCCGCGCAGCATCGGCACGCCGCGGCCGTACTCGGCGCCCGTGGTTTTTTCCACCAGCCGCTCGAACGGCACGACCTGGTGCTTCTGGATATCGAGGAAGAAGAACGCAGGCCGCTCGTCGTTACGCTGCTCGCTGATCTGGGCGCCGAGATTGCCCTGAACCAGCGCGATCGCCACCAGGACCGCAAGCCCGGTGCCGAGCGACATCGCGACCGGGACCGTGGGCGCCCCCGGCCTGCCCAGATTGGCGAGGCCCAGCCTGAGCGCAGGCAGCCGCCGCGGGCGCGTGCGCCGCGCCATGACGACCACCAGAGCGGCCGCGGCCCTGAATATCGCGAGCGCGGCCGGCGCGCCCAGGACGAACCCCAGTGCGATGCCGGGGCGGGGCGCGGTGCCGACCGCGATGCCGGCGAGTGCGCCCGCCGCAAGCACCGTGCCCGCGACCGCCGCCAGGGGCGGCCAACCCGACGCCGGCGCTGCGGCACCGCGAAACAGCACGCCGGGTCGGGTCCGCGCGGCGCGGCCCAGGGGCCAGAGCGAGAAGGCGAGCATCGTGAGCGCGCCGTAAGCCGCGGCGAGGCCGAGCGGCGCGCCGTGGATCACACCGGCCAGCGGCACCGGCAGGGAGTCGCCCATGAGCGCGGCGAGGACGCGCGGCGCCGCCGCGCCGATGATGAGCCCCGCCGCGATGGCCCCGAGCCCGAGTACGCCCATCTGCAGCAGGAAGGCGCGCTGCACCGTCGCGCGTGTGGCGCCCACGCACTTGAGCGCTGCGATGGTGTGTAGCTTGCCGTGCAGATGGCTGGAGACGGCGCTGGCAACGCCGATGCCGCCAACCAGAAGGGCGGCGAGCCCGGCGAGCGTGAGGAACAGGCCGACGCGGTCGAGCTGGCGCCGCAGCGACGGGTTGGCGTCCCGGGTGTCGCGCAGCCGCCAATTGGCGGCCGGGAACGCCGCCTCCAACCCGGCCACCCAACTCGCCACATCGGTGCCGTCGGGCACCAGCGCGCGGTAGCGGTGCCGCACCAGGGTGCCCGGCTGCACCAGGCGGGTCCCCTGAAGCGAGGCGTGATTCATCATCAGCCGGGGGCCGAGCGCGAATCCTGCGGAGAGCTTGTCGGGCTCGCGCTCGAGCACGGCGCGCACGGTGAGCAGCGCCGTGCCAACCCGCAGCCGGTCGCCGATCCCGATCCCGAGGCGGTCGAGCAAGCTCTTTTCGACCGCGGCGCCGCCGTCGGCCAGCGCATCCGCGAGCGCCGTGCCGTCTTCCAGTCGCGCGCGATCGACCAGCGGATAGTTGCCGTCCACCGCCTTGAGCTCGACCAGCGAGCGGCTCGATCCGTCCTCCACATGGGCCATCCCGCGCATGGTGACGACGTGGGAGATGGCGGCGGGGTTCGCGTCGAGATAGGCCGTCACCTCGTCCGCGAGAGGTTGGGAGAACTGCACCAGCTCGACGTCGCCACCCAGGATCATCTTCGCGTCGCGGGCGAGGCCGGCCTTGAGCGCCTCGCCCAGCGAGCCGACGGCGGCGGTGGTAGCGACGCCCAGGATCAGGCAGGCGAGGAAGACGCGGAAGCCCCGCACACCCCCTCGGAGCTCGCGCCGCGCAATGCGCCACGCCGGCGGCGCTCGATTGAGAAGCGCCACCGGGGATCAGTCCCCGGCGGGCGCCACGATCCGCCCGTCCGCAATGTGGACCATGCGATCGCAGCGCGCGGCGAGTTCGTGGTCGTGAGTGACCAGGATCAGCGTCGAGCCCCCCACGGCGCGCATGCGGAAGAGCTCGCCCATCACTGCGCCGCCGGTCTCGCCGTCGAGGTTGCCCGTGGGCTCATCGGCGAGCAGCACGTGCGGTTGCGGTACGAAGGCCCTGGCGAGCGCGACGCGCTGCTGCTCGCCGCCGGAGAGCTGGCTCGGATAGTGATGCACGCGCTCGCCGAGGCCGACGCTTGCCAGCGCCTCCCGCGCCGCGCCGAAGGGGTCGCCGTGGGTGCCGAGCTCCAGGGGAAGCGCAACGTTCTCAAGCGCCGTCATGGTCGGGATCAGGTGGAAGGCCTAAACCACGATGCCGACGGCAGTGCGCCGGAAGGCGGCGAGGTCGCTTCCGCCGAGCCCGCCGATCTCGGTGCCGCTCACGACGACGCGGCCCTTATCCGCCCGCTCCAGGCCCGCGATGATCGCGAGAAGGGTCGATTTGCCGGCGCCCGACGGCCCGAGCACGGCGATGCTCTCGCCCCGCTCGGCAGTGAGCGAAACGCCCCGCAGGATGTTGACGGGCCCGGCCTTGCTGGTCAGGGTGAGGTGCACGTTATCCAGCACCACCGCCGGATCGCTCATGTCAGCCCGCCGCTCCCCCGGCCGCGTCGTATCGTGGATCGGCACCGCCTTCTGCGCCTGGCTCCTGCTTCTCGGCCCGCCGCCGGGCGCCGCCGGGGAGCCTCGAATCGCTGTGCTCGGCGACAGCCTGACCGCCGGCTTCGGGCTGCCGCAAGAGGACGCTTTCCCGGCGCGTCTGGAAGCCGCGCTCAGGGCCGAGGGCCACGCCTGGCGGGTGATCGACGCCGGGGTTTCCGGCGATACCAGCGCCGGCGGGCTGGCGCGGCTCGACTGGGTGCTCGCCGATGAGCCGGAGGTCGTGATCGTCGAGCTCGGTGCCAACGACGGCCTGCGCGGTCTGCCGACGGACCAGATGGAGGGCAATCTCGACGCGATCCTGACGCGAATCCTCGAGTCCGGACCGACGGTGATGCTCGCCGGCATGCGGGCGCCGGCCAACTTCGGCCCCGACTATGAAGCCGCGTTCAGCGCGGTCTATGAGCGCCTCGCCGCCAAGCATCGAGTGCCGTTCTACCCGTTCTTTCTGGAGGGGGTGGCCATGGAGCTCGACCTCAACCAGTCGGACGGCATTCATCCCAACGCCGACGGGGTCGCCGAGATCGTGCGGCGCATAGTGCCACATGTGGTGGCCGTCATCGCCGGGCACAAGGGCGGCTGAGGGGCAGGAGAGGAAGGCCGACTGATGATCCGCCTCTTTGTCGCGCTCGCGCTGCCGGAGGATGTCCGCCGCCGCATGGAGGGGCTGCAGGGCGGCCTGCCCGGCGCGCGCTGGCAAAGCGCCGAGCAGATGCACCTGACGCTCCGCTTCATAGGCGAGGTCGATGGCGCCGCCTTCCGCGAGATCGTGGATGCGCTCGCTGACATCGAGGCCGAGGCATTCTCGCTCACGCTCGAAGGCGTGGGCCACTTTCCGCCGCGCGGGCGGGTGCGAATCCTGTGGGCCGGCGTGGTGCCGAACCCGGCGCTCACGCACCTGCGCGAGCGCACCGAGGCCGCCATCACCGGCCTCGGATTCGAACCCGACGGCCGCAACTATGCGCCCCATGTCACCCTCGCACGCCTCGCCTCGCGGGTGCCTGCGCACCGACTCCAAGACTTCGTGTCCTACCACGGCATGTTCAACAGCGGGCCGTTCCCGGTGCGCTCGTTCGAGCTCTTCTCGAGCCACCTCGGCGCGGGCGGTGCGCACTACGCGGTGGAGGCGAGCTATCCGCTGACGTCGGCAAATTGACTTATCCCGAAGGCAGACAGAACGATATCGGGGTCCCATTTCCGTCATGGCCGTGTGTGGACGCCCCCGTTGATGCAAGCATTTTCTTTGGACGGTTGTGGCATGCGGTCAGGTGCTTCCGTGTGTCCGGCCTCTCGATGCGGCATGCACGCGCCGCGGGCCCGTATGGAGATACGCGGATC
>JAPOPO010000475.1 GCA_026712885.1 Rhodospirillales bacterium
ATCTGGGCGTCGCTCATCGCGGTCAAAGAGGGCTTGCCCGTGACGCGCTCCTGGAGGGCGTGGCGGGCGTCGGCGTCGAGGCCGTGCTGCCTGGAGGCGGCGTGGACCGCGCGGATGAGACGAGTGCGCTGGGGTGATCCGGACATGGTCATCCTCCCTTCTCGATCAGGGCAAGGTGGTCTGCGACGGCGGCGAGCAGCGAGGCCGGTCGATAGCCCTGCTGGCGCGACAGGGACTTGCCGATCACGTCGATCGGCACGCCGTACTGCAGGCACAGGGAAAGGATGATCGCCGCATCGTCGGCGAGGAATTGCAGGTCGCTCCCCGACCGCGCCGAGGCAGGCCGCAGGAACACCTCCAGGGGGTCCCCGTCGTCGGGGTGAAACCCGATCGTCACGTGGACGGGCCCGGAGGGTGTCGGGAGTTTCGCGGTCTCTGACCGGCGGCGGTTCGGCAGTCGTCGGCGTGTGGTCATTGTTCCCACCTACCCCCCCCCTCGAGGTGGCCCCACGCGTCCCAGCCGTCGACCGTCTCGCGGGCGAACATCTCCAGGTAGGGGCCGCCGACGAGGGCCTGGATGCGCTCCCTCACCTCCGCGGGCTTCGCCGAGTGAGCGCCGCGCGGCGCCTCGATCAGCTCCGACACGCCGGCAGACAGGCGTCGCGGCGACCCGCGCCGGCCGACATAGCAGGTCTCGACGCACTTGCGGGTCCAGTAGCCCATGCCGGGCCCGTCCGTTTTTTTCCAGTGGAAACCTATGCCGATCCAGCGGTAGTCCCACGCCATCATGATGTGCCCGAGCACCGACAGGTGATGAGCCGGGCACCACACGAAGAGGAGGCTGTCGGGGGCGCCGATGTCAGCGACCGGCAGTTGGATGATCTCCTGGACGGTCATCGTCGGGTAGTGCTGATCGGCGCCGCGATCGCTGCCCTTGCCCCACGTCTCGAAGGGCCACGGGGGATCCACGAGCAGCGCGCCGTAGCGGCCGTCGACGGGCATCGGCGCCGGCTGACTGAGCGGATCCGACTCGGCGCGCAGTCTCACGAGGGCCGACCGGACCTCGGCGGCGGAGATCTCCGGATTGATCGCGCCCGCCTCGATCAGCAGGCCGAAGTCCGCCGCGTCGAGACGGGCGAGAGATTCCAGCGAGCGGATGCTGGGCGGCAGGAGATCGGCCAGCGCCGCATCCCCGGCGGACCGGCGCAGCTCGTCGCTCCGGGATATGCAGATCAGGCGCCGCGCCTGGCGCACGCCGATCGGGAGGTGATCGTCGACCCAGCGTCTCCAGTAGGCGCCGCCGAGCTGCTCGTGGCCCTCGATCAGGATGTCGCCGGCCTCGATGATCCCGGCGACGAGGCGGCCGAAGGCGCGCGCGAAGCGCTCCGTCAGCAGCGCCGCGGCGTTCGGCAGCGGCGTCGAGAGAGTGGGATCAGTGACTCGCTGGTCACCCCCCGTCGTTGTTCTTGCGCGATTTTTTTGCACCGCAGACCCTGCGTGAGCCTCCCGGAACCGCTCCTCCAGGGTCGGCCCACCGACCATTGTGCTGGCGCGCTGGTATATATAGTTCACCTTGTACTCGGCGGCCATGGCCTTGCCGGCTTCCGTCAGCGTTGCATCGAATGGATCTCCGGGGGCGCGCGTGACGAGCCCACGCTGCTCCAGGGCGTGGAGCGTCCCGCCCCAGGGCTCGGGCTCGTGGCGGTCTCCGGCGAGCTGGCGCAGGGCGGAGATCATGGCCTTCGAAAGTCTGGCCGCCATCACGCGCCCTCCCGGTACCACTCAGGCAAGGCGGCCTCCTCGGCGGTGAGATCGCGCGGCGCGTCGGCGTCCTCCAGATAACGCCAGCCGCGGACCATGCCGACGTGCTTGTGCTCGCAGCGGATCAGCTGCGGGCGCATCAGGATCGCGTAGGGGAGCTCGTCGCTGTTGAACTCGATGAAGGGCAGGCGAAACAGGGTATGCGCTTTCTTGACGAAGTAGACGGAGCCGCCCTTGAGCTCGGCCACGCGCCTGGGATAGCGCGTGGTTTCCGTGCAGAAGCGATCAAAGCCGGCGTCTGCAATGTGCTTCACCCAATCCTCGGCGTCGTCGACCGTCTGGATGTTCTGCACTTTGCCGTCGAGACGGCGCGTCCAGCCGGTGAAGCCGCGCAGCAGGTGTAGCGGCGCCGTCAAAACACCCCCGCCGGCACGTCGTTGGCCGGATCGTACCCCAGATCCAGAACGGCCTGCGCGCTCTCGGGCATCTGCTCGTGGAGGAGAGCCATGATCTCCTCGGCGACATGTGCAGGCCACCCGGTATTGTGAGGATGCCTGCTCGCCAGCTGCAGCTGCGCGATCAGGCAGAACGCCTGGAAGCCGGACAGCTCGACGGCGACCTTGCCGCCAGGGCCGAAGTGGAGCATGAGGTCGGCTGTGAGCTCCTCGATCGTCGGCATCATCAGTTACCTCCCCGAAAATAGCTGCCGTCCGGCCGCATCCGCTCGCCGGTGCGCTCCGCCATGAATTCGTCGACGGGCTTGAGGCCGTCCTCGTCTTCCTCCTTGTCCGGGCCGAGTCCCTCGCGGTCGAGTCTCTCGTCGATCCTGTTCAGCCACTGCAGCTGCTTGAACGACAAAAAACTCTCCTCCCGCCACGCCAGCAGCCGCTCGCGCATCTGCTCGACGAACCGCCATTCGTGGTCGCTCTCGAACATGTCGCCCGCGTCGGACGCTCGCTGGCAGATCGACAGCAGCCGGCGCCAGCTGTCGCCGGCTGCGTTGTGGACGTTGGGGCGGCGGCTCATGAGTCACCCCGGAGCAGCGCAGCGAGCTGCTCGCCGAGCGCCGTCGCGCGCCAGAGGCCCGAGGTGCCGCAGCAATATGCGATGCCGGCCACCTCGAACCGGCGGAGCACCGTGGCGGGGCCCGCCCACGGCAGATCGTAGCGGATCCCCGCCCGGACGCCGTGGCCCGCTCCCGGGGCGGGCACGGGCAATGCCAGGGATCTGATGAGAAACTGCTGGTCCCCAGTGGGGATCCAGCCCTTCATCACGGCCACGCAGCGGCCCAGCGGCGTGGCGTGCATGCCCTGGGCGCTATCGACGACCAGGCCCTTCTTGCGCAGCGCCGCGACGGTCTGGGGCCAGGGCTTCGGGCCCGGCGGCTCGAGGCC
>JAPOPO010000146.1 GCA_026712885.1 Rhodospirillales bacterium
CGGCTACCTCCACGAGAATCCCAACGACGAATCCCGCGACCGCCCGGAGGACTGGCTCCGCCCGCCGGACCCCGCGATCAAAAGCAAAGAACGACCCCCCCCCCGCGGCCCGGGGCCGCCGGCCCGCCCCGCCCGCGGGGATCCTGCGCGGTCACGCGCTTGATCCGGTGGACCTGCGGGTGGAGCCAGTATTCCTGCCGGTCGCGGGATTCGTCGTTGGGGTTCTCGTGGAGGTAGCCGTGGGCCGCGATCTCGTGCCCGCCTTCCAGGATCGCATCCACCAGATGCGGATAGCGCTCCATGCACCAGGCCGGATAGAAGAAGGTCTGCTTGATGCCGTAGTGCGCATAGACCTTCAGGATCCGCGGGATCGCCACCTCGTCGTACTTTAGGAACGAGTTGGCCGAGAGCATGTTCTCGGCCTTGTCGGGGAAATCGAGGTGCAGGATGCTGTCGGTGTCGATGTCGAAGGTGATGGCCACAGCGCAACGCGCTCCATCCGGCCACGGCACGGGGTTATCGATCAGCTTGAGCGTCATCGCTTCCCTCCTCGCGGCAACCGCTGCGGCGACCTTACACGCGGCATAGAGCGAATCCAAGGATACGAAATTCGTGGAATTCTCAGGCCAATAAGGACGGATTACTAGGGAATAACTTGACTCTTGCGAGGATTACGGCAGGCTTGAGCATTCGCGGAACGGGAATCCGTTGACCGCATTGGAGGGCGACATGGGCGCCTCGAAACCACCCTCGCGAGCGAAGGGGAACAGCCGGGGGCCTCGGCTCAGCACGCTGACGGAGACCGAGCCCGCGCCGGTCATGGGCCTGCGTCAGATCGGGATGGCGGACCTGCAGGGCGACGCGGTCGCGCCGTCGTCAATCCCCCACATCGAAGGCCTCAACCGCGAGATCGTCGCCCTGCTGCAGGAGGATGGCCGCATGCCGTTCTCCAGCATCGCGCGCACGCTCGGCGTCTCCGAAGGGACCGTGCGCTCCCGCGTGGGGCAGATGCACAAGGCCAACCTGATCCACTTCATAACGGTGGTGAACCCGCTGGCGCTGGGCTACACGGCGTGGTCAATGCTGGGCATCAAGGTCGCCCGCGGCGCCAGCGCCCATGAGGTGGCGTCCCACTTCCGCGATCGGCCGGAGGTCGTCTACGTCATGCGCGTCGCCGCGCGCTTTGACCTGCTGGCCGAGGTGGTGTGCGGCTCGCCCGACGAGCTGCGCGAATTCCTAGATGCCCATTGTTACGGCTCGGACGACATCGCGCAGGTGGAGCCGATGATGGGACTCGGGCTCTACAAGAGCCTGTTCAAGTGGGAAAAGCCGCTCGCCAGCGGCGCCGGCCGCGGCAAGACAACCGGGCGCAATAGCCGGTAGCGGCCAACGCATAAGAAGAATGGGGAGACGAGCCGCCATGAGCAAACGCCGCATCATGCCCGCCGGGCACTGGGACTGGAGCATGCCGGTCACGCTCTCCCAGGGCTGGCGGCTTGGAGACCTGGTCGTTGTCGGCGGCCAGATTTCGGCGGACGAAAAGGGCCGCACGGTCGGCGGCGACATCGAGACCCAGACCCGCAACATCATGGAGTTCATCGGCCGGGTGCTAAGCGAGGCGGGCGCCGACTTCGGCGACATCGTGAAGCAGAACGTCTACTACGTGGTCGATGACCATAGCCCGCCGGCAGACGAATTCGTGCGGCGGATCGACGCAGTGCAGGCCGAGTATCTTGAGGCTCCGGGGCCGGTCACGACCGAGACGCCGGTCTCGGGTCTCGCCTACGAGGGGCTCTTTCTGGAGATCGACGCGTTCGCCGTGGTGGGCGCGGACAAGCGCCCGCTCGCACCGGAAGGCCACTGGTCGCGCAGCAACGGCATCGCCTGCGTGCAGGGCTGGCAGGCGGGCGACTGGGTCTTCGTCGGCGGCCAGCGCTCGCTCAACGGGGACGGCTCGCTCAGGGGTGCCGGCGACATCGCGGCGCAGACCCGCAACTGTTTTGCCGGCATGGCGGGGGTCCTCGCCGAGGCCGGCGCCTCGATGAACGACCTCCTGCGCCTCAACACCTACTACCGGCACGAGAGCACGGGCGACGACGTCACGGATTTCTGGGAAGCGCTGACCAGGGTGCGCATGGAGCACATGCCGAATCCGGGGCCCGCCGGCACGGGTCTCAGGGTCAAGGATTTCTCTCACCCGGGCGAGCTGATCCAGCTCGAAGGCATCGCCCATCTCGGCCAGGAGCGCCGGCGCATCATGCCGCAGGGCCACTGGGACTGGAGCATGCCGGTGCCGTTCTCCCAGGGCTGGCGGGTCGGCAACGTCGTCTTCGCGGGCGGGCAGATCTCCGCCGACCAGCAGGGGCGAACCATCGGCCCCGGCGACATCGCCAAGCAGACCGAGAACGTATTCGAGAGCCTGATCGCGGTGCTCAAGGAGGCCGGCGCCGAGATGAGCGACGTGGTCAAGCTCAACACCTATTACCAGTACGACGACGGCGGCGCCTCGCCCACGGAGTACTGGGAGAAGATGACCGAAGTGCGGCGCCGCTATTTCCCGCCGCTCGGGCCGGCGGCGACGGCGGTCCGCGTGGACGGCTACGCCTTCGAGGACCTGCTGATCGAGGTCGAAGCGATCGCCGTGGTGAACAAGTGATGCGGGGAGCGCGTTCCGCATATGACCGCCAGCCTCCGGGATGACATGAATGGCGCAAGGGCAGGCCGGGGGCACACCGCCGTCCGATGCGGTTTCGCATCAGGGCGAAGCCGCACCCGCGCCGGTCTTCAAGCCGCCGCGCCAGCCCTTCCTGGAGGTGCTCGGCGCGCTCACGCAACGGCGCACCGTGGTGCTGGGAGTCGCCGGCGTCATCATCTTTTTTGCCGTCTGGGAAGTCGCCCACTACGTCACGCCGGACGAGAAGCAGCGCTTCCTGCCCGCCGTCGAGCAGGTGGTGGTCGAGATCGCCCATCTCTTCGCCGAGAAGAACTTCATCGCCGACGACGGCACACTCTACATGTATGGTCTCGAGGAATCGGCGCAGTTCTGCGGCGTTGCCGAGGGCGAGCCGCCCTTCGGCCAGCGCAACGGCCAGCTCGCCGACCATTGGGAGCTCACCAACAAGTGGTGGTTGACCTTCGGCCTGATGACCGAGACGGTCGCTCCGGCGGAGGGGATCGATTGCTCGATCTTCAAGGACGCGCTCGGCGGGTAAGGTTGGGATGCGGGCAGCGCCATCGGGGCGCTGCCCGTATCGCTCGATACGGACCAGGGAGACGATCGAATGGCGCTGCTCGAGATGCACGAATGGTACGACCTCGCGCGGGATACCAACTGGACTCCCGGCTACGTCGCCGAGGATGAGATTTTCCCGCCCGAACTCAGCGATCCCTTCGGGATTCCGGTCGAGAAGTGGGAGACCTTCGACGAGCCCTACAAGGTCTGCTACCGGGATTATGTCGAGACCCAGCGCGACAAGGACATCGGCGCCTACTCGGTGAAGTCGGCGCTGGCACGGGCGGACTACTTCAAGAACACCACGCCGCACTGGAAGGCGCTGCTCGCGCTGCACTTCAGCCCGATCGGCTTCGCCGAGTTCCACTCGGCGTCCGCCTTCGCCCGCATGACGCGCTTCTCACGCGCGCCGGGGATGCGCAACATGGCGACCTTCGGCACCCTCGACGAAATGCGTCACGGCCAGATCCAGATGTATTTCGCCTACGAGTTCATCAAGCAGGACCGCGTCTTCGACTGGGCGCACAAGTCGTCCAAGACCGAGAACTGGATCATCATCAGCCTGCGCCATGCGCTCGACGCCATCGAGCACACGCGCGATGCCATCAGCGCCGCGATCATGACCAACTTCGCCTTCGAGCAGGGCTTCACCAACCTGCAATTCATCGGCCTCTCGGCGGACGCGGCGAAGGCGGGCGATCACACCTTCGCCACCATGCTGCAAAGCATCCAGACCGACGAGGCGCGGCACGCGCAGATCGGCACCCCGCTCATCA
>JAPOPO010000394.1 GCA_026712885.1 Rhodospirillales bacterium
AACCTCGCCTTCGGGCTCGGCGTCGCGCGCGTGGTGGCCTTCATCGGCGTCGGTGTGCTGAGCGCGCTGGTGGTGGCGGGGATCAAGCAAGGCACGCCCGTGGGCGGGCTGCTGATCGCGCTCTATGCCACAGCCCCGCTGGCGGGCGTGCTGCACTGGCTCGAATCCTGGGTCGCCCACGACATGGCCTTCCGGCTGCTCACCGAGATGCGAATCGCGCTCTACGACAAGCTGGACAGGCTGGCGCCGGCCTACCTGCTGCGCCGGCGCACCGGCGACATCGTCGGCATGGCAACGCAGGACGTGGAGCTGGTGGAGTACTTCTTCGCCCACACCGTGGCGCCGGCGCTGGTCGCGATCCTGGTGCCGGCGGCGGTGGTGGGGACGCTGCTAGTCTACGGCTGGCCGACGGCGGCGGCTCTCGCGCCCTTCATCCTGCTGGTGGGGCTCAGCCCCTTTCTCCTGCGCAAGCGGCTCGACAAGCTGGGCGGGCGGGCGCGCGAGATGCTGGGCCTGCTGAACGCCCATGCGGTGGACACGATCCAGGGGCTGACCGAGCTTCTCGCCTTCGGTCAGCAGGGGGCGCGGCGCAAGGTGTTCCTCGATATCGTGCGGGGCCATCACCGCGTGCGCCTCCCCTACTACCGCGACCTCACCTTCCAGATGGCGCTGATCGAGACGGCGACCGGCCTCGGCGGGCTCGCCGTGGTGATGGCCGGTACGGCCTGGATCGCGGCTGGCTGGCTGGAGGCGGCGATGCTGCCGCTGCTCGCGATCCTCGCCATGGCGACCTTCCTGCCGGTCTCCGAGATCGCCCACATCGGCCGGCAACTGGCGGACACACTGGGGGCGACGCGGCGCCTCAATGCCGTGCACAGCGCGCCGGTGATGGTGGCGGACGGACCCGGCGCGAGCCCAGCGCCGGGCGCGCCCGCGCTGGAGATGGAGGGCGTGAGCTTCACCTACGTGGGCACCGGGCGGCCGGCGCTCGACGGCGTCACGCTCACGGTCCGCCCCGGCGAGACGCTGGCGCTGGTGGGCCCCTCGGGTGCCGGCAAGACCACCATCGCCCACCTCTTCATGCGCTTCTGGGACCCGGCGGCGGGCACCGTGCGGCTGGATGGCGAGGACGTGCGCCAGTGGACGCTCGGTGCGCTCCGCGCCCGCATCGCGCTGGTGGCGCAGGACACCTACCTCTTCAACGACACGCTCCGGGCCAACATCCTGATCGCCCGGCCCGATGCATCAGAGGCCCAGCTTGCAGAGGCGGTGCGCCGCGCGGCGCTGGAGGACTTCGTCGCCGCGCTGCCAGAGGGGCTGGAGACCCGCGTCGGCGAGCGGGGAACGCAGCTCTCGGGCGGGCAGCGTCAGCGCGTCGCGGTCGCCCGCGCGGTGCTCAAGAACGCACCGATCCTGATCCTGGACGAGGCGACCTCGCATCTCGATGCGGTGAACGAGGCGATGCTGCGCCGCGCGCTCTCGGAGCTGATGGCGGAGCGCACCACGGTGGTCATCGCTCATCGGCTGTCCACCGTGCGGGATGCCGACACCATCGTCGTGCTCGATGACGGCCGCATCGCCGAGACCGGCACCCACGACGCCCT
>JAPOPO010000239.1 GCA_026712885.1 Rhodospirillales bacterium
CCGCCGTGTGTGCTCGATGGCGACCGCCATCTGCGGGTAGAGGTCGCGCCAGAGCGCGTGGCTGTCGAAGAACCAGGCATAGTCGAAGCCCGCCGCCTCGGCCTGCCGGCAGATGGCGACGATGCGATCCTTCTCGAGATCGCCGCGGAAAGTGATGGCGAATTCCATGGTCGTCTCCCTCACCCGGCTTCCGGCCAGATCTTCACGCCTGCGTGCTTGAAGCCCGTCGCCTTCGACATGTTGAGGCGAATCAGCAGCGGTGTCAGCGCCTCGATGCAGCGCGCGCTCTCGGCCGGGCCGCAGTTGTAGGCGCGGGCGCCGATGGTCTCGATCAGGTCCATCACCGCGCGCTTCGCCTCCAGGTCGTCGCCGCAGACGAGAATGTCGCAGTTGATCGGCTGATCGAGGGCCGCGAGTACGTGGGCAGAGACGTTGTGCAGCGCACCCACCACGGCGACGCCTTCGCCGAGCATCGCCTGCGCCGCTTCGGTCGCCGAGCCCTCCGGCGGCATCGCGAAACGCCGGGGATTGCCGTCGGCAAGCGGCACCGCCATATCGACCAGGATTTTGCCCTGCAACGCCTCGGTGAGCCCTGCGAGAGTCGCCTGGTGCGCACTCCAGGGCACCGCCAGCACGACCATGTGCTCGGCCCGAGCCACTGCGTCGGCGTTGGCGGCGCCCTCGATCGCCCCCGGTGCGTCAGGCACGCCGGCGCGGAGGTCGGCGGCGATCTCCGCTGCGCGGGTGGCATCCCGCGAGCCGACTACGACGTCGATGCCGGCGAGCGCGCAGCGCTGCGCCAGCCCGCGACCCTGGGGACCGGTGCCTCCGATCACGGCGATGGCCATGGAATGGGTCTCCCGAGTTCTCCCGCCCCAGCTACGCGTCGTAGGCGACGAGGGAGGTGGTTGGCAGGTCGAGGCGCTGACGCCCGCCGAGGAAGCTCAGCTCGATGATGAAAGCCGCCGCCACCACCTCGGCGCCCAGTTGGCGCAGCAGCGCATGCGATGCTGCCGCTGTGCCTCCGGTCGCGAGCAGATCGTCGACCAGGACGACCCGCTGGCCCGGCGCGATAGCGTCGGCCTGCACCTCGACCTGATCTGTGCCGTACTCGAGCGCGTACTCGTACGCCACGGTCTCGCCCGGCAGCTTGCCCTTCTTGCGCACCATGACGAAGCCGCAGCCCAGTGCGTGCGCCACCGGCGCCGCGACCAGAAAACCGCGGGATTCGATACCCGCGAGCAGGTCGGGCTTGTGACTGCCCACCTCGCCGGCGAGTTGCCGCACCGTTTCGCCCCAGGCCTCCGCGTGGGCGAGCAGGGTCGAGATGTCGTAGAAGAGGATGCCGGGCTTGGGAAAGTCGGGAATCGTGCGGATGTGGTCGCGCAGGTCGATGGCGGGCATGGTTGCCCCCGGTCAACGCAAGGCGACGGCGTCCGCCCGGTTCACTCGGCCCCGGTGGCTTCCTTGAGGTAGGCGATCAGGTTGTCGCGGTCCTTTTCCTTCCTGACCCCCTTAAACGCCATCTTGTTCTTCGGTATGTAGCCCTTGGGATCGGCGATGTAGGCTCTGATCGTCTCCTCGTCCCAGACGATCGCGGCGTCCTTCATCGCGTCCGAGTACTTCTTGAAGCCCTCGGCCGTGCCCGAGGTGCGGCCGAAGACGCCGTGGAGGTTCGGGCCGACCTTGTGCTTCCCGCCTTCCTTGACGGTGTGGCACACCTTGCACTTCTTGAAGACC
>JAPOPO010000039.1 GCA_026712885.1 Rhodospirillales bacterium
GTTTCGGCGCTGCACGACGCGATGTTCGACGATGCGCACTGGCCGAAAGCGTCCGCGCTGGTGGACCGGGTTTGCGCGAGCAAGGGGAATATCATTGTCTGGGGCGAGGGCGGCCTGGGAAGCGACCTCAAGACCTTCTTCTCAAGGTGCTGCTACGGTGGCGAGCGGCACGAGGAGTTCGAACAGGAATACTTCGGGGTCTTTCACCATGTGGATGAACGGGGCCCCCGGCTGAGGCGGCTTCCCGACAGCAAGATCGTCAGCGTAAAGGGACTCTACACCAGAGAGGAAAAGCGCAGTTCCATCGCCTACAACGAGATGCTGGCGCGCTCGGACACCGCCAACTGTCTGCACGCGCGACTCAACGGTCCGGACGGGACGCGGATCATCTGGACGGCGGCGGACCCGGTCGACGATGTCGGCTGGTCCTCGGCGCGGGTTCGGGCGATCGGCAGGCTGCTGCCGCACATCCGTCAGTTCGTCAGGGTTCGCCAGGCGCTTGCCGAAGCACGGGCGCTTGGCGCGACCATGAGTCAGCTACTGGAAAACACGCGCTGCGGGATTGTCCAGCTCGACAGCGCCGGGCGCATCGTTGCGGTCAATCCCCGTGCACTCAAGCTGCTGCGGCAACGCGAGGCGCTGAGCGACGTCAACGGGAACCTGCGCGCGCGAGTTCGTCGTGAAGACGACAAGTTGCAGAAACTTCTCAAACGGGCGCTGCCGGGGTGGGGCGGCGCAGCACCAGGCAGCGGTTCGATGACCGTCACCCGCCCGCCCGGATTGCCACCGCGGCTCGTGCTGCACGTCAGTCCGGTGGGCGATTCGAGCCCCGGCTGCGACCCGACCGGGGTAGCGGCGATCGTGCTGGTGATTGAGCCGGAAACGCGTACGGTTGCCGATCCCGAACTCATCGCCGAAACGCTGGGTCTGACGGCGGCGGAAAGTCGTGTGGCCGGCATGCTGGCCGAGGGACACAGCCTTCGCGGCATCGCTGCGGCCACCGGACGAAGCACGGGAACCGTGCGCTGGCACGTGCGCCAGATTTACGAAAAGAACGGTATTTCCCGCCAGACCGAACTCGTGCAGCTTGTCCGCTCGTTGTCGCTCCTGACAAGGGGCCGCGGCTGAAGGCCAGCGGCGCGCGCTCGAGCGGCGCTCGAAACGTCAGCCGCAAGAACCGTCCCGACCCCTCCAATATTGTAGGGGACAGCCTCACTCGCCTGACCTATCGTCGTCCTCTACCGACGCGGCAGAAGGACGAAAGCATGTCACGGATGAACGGGCTCCGGCCGTGAACGGCCATGTACCTCAGCGAAGGATTCCCACACTGACCGCAATCGTGTAGTCGATGGCACGCGAAAACACCGTCCGCGACGGGGTGCGCGAACTGCGCCGGGAGGCGGACGGAACGGATGCCGCGACGCAGGCGCCGTCCTGGCTGCTGACGCAGGCGCCGTCCTGGCTGCTGCTCCAGAAGGTCACGCTGCCCGACCGGGTGGCGGGGTACGTGCACCGCTCGCAGCTCATGGAACGGGTCATGCCCACGCGCCGGCGACTCACGGTGCTCAAGGCCTCGGGCGGGTTCGGCAAGACCACGCTGCTGGCCGAGTGCTGCCGCGCCCTGCGCGAACAGGGTGTGCCGGCGGCCTGGGTGTCGCTCGACGAGCAGGACGAACCGGAGGTGCTCCAGGCCTACATTGGCTTCGTCTGTCAGAACGCGGGACTCGATTTCGCCGCGGCGCCCGATGCGCAAGAGAAGGGCGGCGGACCGGGCGGACCCGTCGGCGCGGTCGTGCGCGCGATCCAGGCCCTGGACGGGCCGTTCGTGATTGCCTTCGACGAGGCGGAGCGCCTGCACGATCCCGCCTCGGTGGCGCTGCTTGAGTTCATGCTCCAGCGCGGGCCGGCGAACCTGCACCTGGCCGTCGCGGGCCGGCGGGTCCCGGACGGGCTGAACGTGACCGGCGCCGTGCTGGACGGGCGCGCGCAGATCGTTGAGACCGGCGAACTGCGGTTCTCGAGAGCCGAGGTGGAGCAGTTCCTGGATCCCGGGCTCTCTCGCAGGGCACTGAGCAGAGAGATGAAGCGTACGGCCGGCTGGCCGTTTGCGCTTCGCATCGCACGCAACAGGATCGAGGGTGGTGACGAAGCCGGCGTCGGCGGGGACTTCGCCGGCAACTGGATCGAGTCGTGCCTGTTTGCGGGCCTGCGGCGAGAGGATCGGGACTTCGTCCTGGACGTGGCGTTGTTCGACTGGATCGACGCACCGCTGCTGGACGAGGTCCTTGAGCGCACCGACTCCATGCACCGGCTGGACTCGATGAGCCTGCTGGCCGGGTTGCTGCAGCCGGTCGGCGGCGGGGGCGCCAGGCGCTGGCGGCTGCATCCGCTGTTGCGCGAGCATTGCACCAGGCAGCGTTTCGGGGACACCCCGGAGCGCTTCCGGGCCGTGCACCGGCGCATCGCCGAGGCGCTCGCGCGGCGCGGCGAGACGGTGCCGGCCATGCGTCACGCCGTGGAGGCCGGCGAACCGTTGCTGGCCGGAGACATTCTCGAGCGCGCGGGCGGTGTGCGGCTATGGACCCGCCAGGGGGCGATGCAGCTACAGGCCGCGGACCGGTTGCTGAGCCACGAGGCGATCTCGGCAAGCCCGCGCCTGGCGCTGGTGCGTTGCCTGGTGCTGGGATTCTCCGGACAGCTTGATGCCGCGAACAGGCTTTACCGGCAGGTTGCGGCGACGCGCCCGCCTTCGGGCGAGGTTACGGACGAGGCGGCGTTCGAACATTTCGTGGACGATTGCATCGCTCGCGGCGGCATCGCCTGGTACTGGGGCGATTCGATCGATTCGGACCGGACGCGGAGCCTGGCCGCGGACATGCGCCGGCTGGCGAGTTCACCGCGGCTCGATCGGCTCACCCGCGGTCACATGGCGTACTCGCAGAGCGTGTTACACCAGGTGAAGGGGGAATTCGATACCGCGCTCGAGCGCCTGGCGGCGGGGCGGACCCTGCTGCCGGACAACCTCTACATGACGATGTACGGGGCGTTCGTGCGCGGTCAGGTCGCCATGGCGCAGGGCCGGGCGCGGGAGTCCGAGTCGCAGTTGCGCAGTGCCCGCAGGATCGCCATGAAGAGTTTTGTTGCAGATCCCGTGCCCGCGGTGACGGCGGACATCCTGCTGCAGGAGCTCTCCCTGGAGCGCAACCGCATGGCGCCCTCTGCCGAACAGCGAGACGTAATTTGCGAGTTCATCAAGCGGGGGGCGCCCTATACGGTGTTCGCCGCGGGCGCCGCGGTGGCGATCGAGGCGCCGCTGGGCGCCGCGCGCCGCGATGAGGCGCTGGCGGTGGCGGACGAATTGCTGGTGCACGTGCGCAATGCCGGCTTGACGTCGCTGGCGAGGTACCTGTGCGCGCTGCGCGTCTCGGTGCTCGTGGCCGCGCGCAGGCTAGAAGACGCCGGGCGCGCCTGGCGGGACGAGGGCCTGCCGGAGGGTTACGCCGGCTGCGTCGACCTGAAGCGCCAGACGTGGCGGGAAATGGAGGCGGTGGCGTGCGCGCGCCTGCGCTGGCTCATCGCGAGCGCCCGGTTCGGACCCGCCCGCGCGTTGGCCCGGGCATTGACGGCGATCGCCTTCGAGCGGGGCCTCAGGAGGACGCACATGCGCGCCCTGGCCCTGTCCGTCGCGCTGGAAGAGCACGCCGGTGCGCCTCGGGCGGCCGAGGAGCACCTGCAGGCGTTCCTGGAGCTCTTCGCCGAATCCCCCTACGCCTGGGCGCCGGTGCGCGAGCGAGAAGTGGTCCCCAAAATTCGGACAGGTTCGTTAGAGTGGATTTTGCGCTTATGAGAGGACTTTACGACGATGGCAAAGCGACGCAATCATTCACCTA
>JAPOPO010000476.1 GCA_026712885.1 Rhodospirillales bacterium
AACCTGGCGCTGTCCGAACGCATCGACGATCCGTGGCTGGAGGCTTTTGCGGCCGGCCTCGCCGCGGACCAGGAGGAATTCGGCATCTCGCTGTTCGGCGGCGATACGGTGGGAACGCCTGGCGCACTTACGCTCACGGTCACCGCCTTCGGTTCGGCGGCATCTCCCGTCCGCCGCTCCGGCGCGACGCCCGGCGACCTCGTCTTCGTCACCGGCCCCGTCGGAGACGGGTATTTCGGGCTGAAGGCCGTCCGGGGCGAACTCGACGCACCGCGCCTCGTGCAACGATACTGGCTGCCCTCGCCCCGTTTCGGCGCGGCGGAGGGTGCAACGGCTGCGGCCGACATTTCCGACGGGCTCGTTGCCGACCTCGGCCATATTTGCCATGCCTCCGGCGTGGCCGCCGTCATCGACCTGGAAGAGGTGCCGCTGTCGGCGGAAGTCGCGACGCTCGGGCCCGAAGCCCGGCTGGAAGCGCTCACCGGCGGCGACGATTACGAACTGGTGTTCACCGCGCCGCGGAGCCCGGCCATTGCCATCGGGCGGATCGTCCCCGGTGAAGGCGTGACGGTTCTCGACGGCGCCGGCCAGCCTGTCGCGCTCGCGCGGCAGGGCTACCGGCATGATTGACGCGGCCGCGCCGGAAGCGCTCGCCGCCGTCGCCGCCGCCTTCCTGCTCGCCGCCTTCGTCAAGGGAGCGACCGGGCTCGGCTTCTCGACCTGCGCCCTGCCGCTGCTTGCACTCTCCATCGGCATAAGGGAGGCGCTGCCGCTGGTGCTGGCGCCGTCGATTGCAAGCAACCTGCTGGTCATGCGCGGCGCCGGGCATTTCCGCGAGACGGTGCGGCGCTTCTGGCCGCTTTGCTTGGCGGTGCTGCCGGGTATTGCGCTCGGCGTGGCGCTGCTCGTGTGGGTGGACCCGCTGATCGCCGGGGCCGCACTCGGGCTGGTGCTAGTGGGCTATGCCGCCTTTGCGCTGGCCCGCCCGCCGCTCACGCTCCCACCTCGCCTGGAACGACCGCTGCAATGGCCGGTCGGCCTCATCAACGGCACTGTCAACGGCCTGACCGGCTCGCAGGTGATGCCGCTCCTACCCTATCTGCTGGCGCTGCAACTCGACCCGAACCGCTTCGTGCAGGCTATCAATTGCGTGTTCACCTTCTCCAGCCTGGCGATGGCAGTCGGATTGTCGGAAGCAGGGCTGCTGACCGGCCCGGCGGCCAGTGGATCGACCCACACGAGCAGCGCCACGCCGAGCGCAACGCCCGGCAACGCCGCCAGGCAGAGCGGCCAGAAGCGCCGCACGGTCTCGCGGAAATGCCCGGCGCCGCGCATGACCAGCAGGTTGCTTGCAATCGACGGCGCCAGCACCAGCGGCAGCGCCTCGCGGATACCGATGGAGAGCGCCAGCAGCGGCAGCGCGCAGGTCGAGAAGCCGAGCCCGGTCGCCCCCTTGACGAAGGCGGCGAGCAGAAAGGCGGCGGCGACGGCGGCGAGCGTTTCCGGGCCAGCCGCCTCAATCATGCCGGTAGCCCTGCCGCGCAAGCGCGACAGGCTGCCCGGCGCCGTCGAGGACTGTCACGCCCTCGCCGGAGCCGATACGTCCGATGGCAATGGCCGTGCTTTGCGGTGCGGTGAATACCAGCTCGTAGTCGTCGCCGCCGGTCAGCGCGTCCAGCCGGGCCTGCGCCCCGAGCGCCGCGACTTCCGCCGACAGCGGCACTGCCTCCAGGTCGATGACGGCGGCAACGCCGGAGGCATGGCAGATATGGCCGAGGTCGGCGACGAGCCCGTCGGAAATGTCGGCCGCAGCCGTTGCGCCCTCGGCCGCGCCGAAACGGGGCGAGGGTAGCCAGTACCGTTCGGCGAGGCGCGGCGCCTCCAACTCGCCCCGGACGGCCTTCAGCCCGAAATACCCGTCCCCGACAGGGCCGGTGACGAATACGAGGTCGCCGGGCGTCGCGCCGGAGCGGCGGACCGGAGACGCCGCCGAACCGAAGGCGGGGACCGTGAGCGTAAGGGCGCCCGGCGTGCCCACCGTATTGCCGGCCACCAGCGAGATACCGGATCACTCCTGCTCGGCGTGCACGGCGGCGGCG
>JAPOPO010000477.1 GCA_026712885.1 Rhodospirillales bacterium
CTCTGGACCTGGCAGAACGGCGATATCGGCGACAACGAGGTCTACGGCGGCGACTTCAAGAAGGCGCTCGCCGGGATCAAGGCCAAGGCCATCGTGATGCCGGGGCGCACCGACCTCTACTTCCCGCCGGAAGACAGCGAGATCGAAGTCGCCAACATGCCGAACGCCGAGCTGCGCGTTTTCGAGTCCTACTACGGCCACTTCGCCTCGAGCTTCCTCAACCCCGCCGACGTGGCATTCCAGAACGAGGCGATCAGGGAGATCCTGGCGAGCTAAGGCGCCGGCGCTCTCACTTTCGCAATTGGCGGCTGCGAGCGGCGGTCTTGGGAGAAGCCTGCCAGAGAAGGTAAGGCGCGATCAGGCGGCGTCGCGGGGGCCGGAGCGCCAGGTCACGGCTTCACGAAGGCCGTCGAGCAGTCCTTCGAGCCGTGCCATGCGCTCCCGCAACTCCGCCAGGCCCTCGCGCAGCTCGATCAGGCCATCGCGCAGCTCCGCCTGCCCTTCGCGCAACACGGCGATGTCGTCCTTCAGTTCCTTACGCAGTTGGGCGTTGTCGCCCTTCATTTCTGCTCGCAAGGCTCGCATGTCCGCGCGCATCCACGCGAAGAGCCCGATTACCAGGGCGGCGAGGCCCACAAAGCCGCCAATCTCAATCATTGCAGTCAACCATCGCCCACACCCCGAGCGCTCGTCAACGACGATCCACTGGCTATGTCGCGAGTGGAATATCTTTGGACAGAGATGGGTATATCAAGCGGACGGTGCCGAAGTGGCGGAGAGAGGTCCCCGGCGGGTTTACCCCCGGCCGATGAAGGGCATCGTCGTCGCCATCACCGTCATGAACTGAACGTTGGCGTCGAGCGGCAGGCGCGCCATGTAGACCACCGCCTGGGCCACATTCTCCACCGCCATCGTTGCCTCGGAGGCGACGGAGCCGTCGGCCTGCGGCACTCCCTGGCTCATGCGCTGGGTCATCTCGGTCGCCGCGTTGCCCACGTCGATCTGGCCGCACGCGATGTTGTACTTGCGCCCGTCGAGCGAGGTCGAGCGGGTGAGGCCGGTCACGGCGTGCTTGGTCGACGTGTAGGGTGCTGAATTGGGCCGGGGCACGTGAGCCGAGATCGAGCCGTTGTTGACGATGCGCCCGCCCATGGGCTCCTGCGCCTTCATGATACGGAAGGCCTCCTGGGTGCAGAGGAAGATGCCGGTGAGGTTGGTATCGACCACCTGCTGCCACTTGTCGAAGCGGAGATCCTCCAGAGGCACGGCCGGCGCGCTGATGCCGGCATTGTTGAAGAGCAGATCGAGCCGACCGAACGCGGACTTCGTCTCGGCGAAGAGCGCCGCGACTTCCTCCCGCTTGCCGACGTCGCAGGTCACCGCAATCGCCGTATCCGCGCCCGCGCCGGCCTCGGTGATGGCCGCCTCCAGCGTTTCCTGCCGACGGCCGGAGAAGACCACGGTCCAGCCGTCCTCAAGCAGCGCGTACGCCGCCGCCTTGCCGATCCCCTGCCCCGCGCCTGTGACAAGAGCGACCTTGCGATCCGAGTTCATGGATGATGTTCCCGTATTGCTGCGGCCGCTGGGAGCGGCGTGCATATCCGTTTCGAGGCGCCGCGTATAGCATGGCGCCAGAGCATCGCGAAGTCTTGCCCGGTCATCACCGTGAGCGCTTGCACTCGCGGAGGTCGTGGCAGCCTGCGAACTGGCGCGGGTCGGTGCCGTCGGGGAAGAGCTTCACCTTCTGCACCTTCTGCGTGCTGGTCACCGGCAGCGCGTCGACGAAGAGCAGATAGCCCGGCGCCTTGTAGTAGGCGAGGCGCTCCAGGCACGTGTCCTGCAACGCCTCCGCCGCGCCCCGATCCGCGCCCGCACCCGGCGCCGGCACGATGCAGGCCATGACCTCCTCCTGCCGGAGCTCGTCGGGCACGGCGATCACCGCCGCCTGGGCCACCCGCTCGTCGGCCTGGAGCACGGCCTCGACCTCGGCGGCGGCGATGTTCTCGCCGCTCCGGCGGATGATGTTCTTCTTGCGGTCGACGAAGCAGAGCATGCCGTCGGCGGCCTGGGTCGCGACATCGCCGGTGTGGAACCAGCCGCCCCGCCAGGCTTCGTCGGTCGCTTCCGAGTCCTTGAGATAGCCGGAGAAGAGTGCGCTGCGGGGATCGTCGCCCGTCATGCGCAGCGTGAGCTCGCCCGGAACGCCCGGCGGCACCGCACGATCCTCGTCGTCCACCACGCGCACCTCGCAGCCGGAGAGGGGGCGGCCGAAGGCGCGCGTGTCGATACGCCGGGGCTCGACGCTCGCCCAGGTGGGCATCGCGACCTCGGTCATGCCCCAGCCTTCGATGAGCGGGAAGCCGAAGCGATTCTCAAACGCCTCGTGATGCTTGGGGTCGATCCCTGCGCCGGCGCCGAACTTCACCGCATGGGCGCGATCCTCGGACCCCGGCGGCAGGCTGAGCAGCAGCGGCGGCATGATGCCGAGATAGTGGATGATCGTGGCCCTGGTCGCGGCCACATCGGCCCACCAGCTCCGGGGGTGGAAGCGGTCGGCCATCACGATGCAGCCGGCCGCGCTCAGCATCGCCATGCTGCCGATGGCGAGCGCGTTGGCGTGGTGGAGCGGCAGCGGATTGAGCAGCCGCTCGCGGCCCTCCTTCAACGTCATCAGGCCGCCGGCCTCGCGATACCAGCGCGCCGCGTTGAGGAAGTAGCGGTTGGTGAGGATGCAGCCCTTGGGCCGCCCCGTGGTGCCCGAGGTGTAGAGCAGCGCGGCTTCGTCGTCGATACTGGTCGTGCCACCCCTGCTGATGCCGCCCAAGGGCGCCGGCAGCCGGGCCGGGAGGGCAGCGGCATCCATGATCGGCACAGCAGGCCCGCAGAGGCGGACTGCGGCCTCGATATCGGCCAGCCGCTCCGGCACCGAGACCACCAGGGCGGCCTCGGAGTGGTCCATGAGATAGACCATCTCCTCCTGCCGCCAGGCAGGGTTGATGGGCACGATGGCGCAGCCCAGGGCGTTGAGCGCCCACCAGTGCAGGTGGAAATCCGGCCGGTTCTCCAGCAGCAGCGCGACGCGGTGGCCGCGGCCGTAGCCTGCTTCGCGATAAAGCGCGCCGAGCGACGCCACCTGCTCGCGCGCCGCGCGGTAGCTGATCTCGACGCCATCGGGATGGTAGGCCCTGCCCGCCATGGGCGGGGCGCAGAGGCAGCCGCCCTCCGGCACGCGTTGCGCCGCCGCCTCGAACAGCTCGAACACCGTCTCCGTCATCGCCGCTCCGCTTGCC
>JAPOPO010000278.1 GCA_026712885.1 Rhodospirillales bacterium
CAGCGAGACGACGGCGGCGTTCTCACCATGGCGGCGGGCGGAGAGGACGATGCCCGTATCGCTCCATTCCATCGCCTGCCCCCGGAATCGGCGTCGGCGCGACGCTAACCGAAACACTACCGCGCCTGCGGCGCCCTTGCAACGCAGCGGCCGCTTCGCCACAATCGAAACTGCTCTGGGGGAGCCGTACGCGGCTGAGAGGTCGGAACAACTCCGACGACCCCTTGAACCTGATCCGGTTAGGACCGGCGTAGGAAACGAGACGTGACCCCGCCAGAAAACCTGCAAGCCGAGTCGCACCACGCCGTCCGCGTTGAAGGCGCTCGCTTTGGCTTCGAAGGCGCGCTGCTCTTCGACGGTCTGGAGCTTGCCCTGGAGCGGGGCCGCTGGACCTGCCTGCTGGGGCCGAGCGGCGTGGGAAAGTCCAGCCTGCTGCGGGTCATCGCCGGCCTGGAGCGGCTCGAGTCCGGCAACCTGAGCGTCCTGGGCGGTGCGTCGGTCGCCTACATGGCGCAGCAGGACCTGCTCATGCCGTGGCTCAGCGCGCTCGGAAACGTTTGCCTTGGTGCGCGCTTGCGCGGCGAGAAGCCCGACCACGAGCGCGCGCTGGCACTGCTGGAGCGCGTGGGTTTGGGCGCCGAGGCCGACGCCCTGCCCCACATCCTCTCCGGCGGCATGCGCCAGCGCGTCGCGCTCGCCCGCACGTTGATGGAAGACCGCCCAATCGTTCTCATGGACGAGCCCTTCTCCGCGCTCGACGCCATCACGCGGATGCGGCTGCAGGAGCTCGCCTCGGGTCTCCTTGCCGGGCGCACGGTGCTGCTGGTCACCCACGACCCGCTGGAAGCGCTCCGGCTCGGAGAGCGCATCTACGTCATGGCCGGGCGCCCCGCCTCGCTGCAGCTGGCCGCCGCGCCCGATGGCCCACCGCCCCGCAAGCCCGGCGACCGTTCCCTCCAGGCCCTGCACGCCGAGCTCCTGGAACAGCTCACGGCGGCCGACGATGCCGGCGCACGCCTGCGCCCCCACTGATGGCCAGAGCTCAGAATGCGCGCCTTCAGGCTGACGACGATCTGCGGCCTCCTGGTCCTGGTCTGGCAGGCGGTGGTCTGGCTGGCCGATACGCCCCACTTCATCCTGCCGGGGCCGGCGCGGGTCGGCGTGACCTGGTGGGAACACGCGGGGCTGATCCTGGGTCACGCCCAGACCACGCTGCTGGAGATCGCTCTCGGCCTCGTGCTCGGCACCCTGCTTGGCGTAATCAGCGCCCTGGTGCTCACGTACGTCAGGCCGGCGCGGCTCTGGCTGCTGCCGGTGCTGGTGGCATCCCAGGCGGTGCCGGTCTTCGCGCTGGCTCCGATCCTGGTGCTCTGGCTTGGCTACGGCATCGCGTCCAAGGTCGCGATGGCGACGCTCATCATATACTTCCCCGTGGCCGCGAACTTCTTCGACGGCCTCCGGCGCACCGAACCGGGCTGGCTCGACCTCGCCCGCGCCATGGGTGCGAGCCCGTGGCGGACCATGTGGCGCATCCGCGTGCCGTCGGCGCTGCCTGCGCTGGCCTCGGGCGTCCGTGTGGCGGCGGCGGTGGCGCCCATCGGCGCCGTCCTGGGCGGGCGGGTGGGATCGAGCGCGGGCCTCGGCTTCCTCATGCTGCACGCCAACGCGCGCATGCAGATCGACCTGATGTTCGCCGCGCTGCTCACTCTCGCGGTCTTCGCGGTGACGATCTACTTCATCATCGACCACGTGCTGCGCCGGACCCTTCATTGGCAGCCTGACACCTGAATTAGCGACAGGGAGGACGACAAATGCGGACCATGACGAAAACACTTCTGGCGGCAGTCGCCTTGTGCCTGGCGGCGGCCCTGATAGCGCCCAAACCCTCCGACGCGGCCGAGAAGCTGACCCTCTTGCTCGACTGGTTCATCAATCCCGACCACGCACCCCTCTTCGTGGCGCTTGAGCAGGGTTATTTCGCGGAGGCGGGCCTGGAGGTCGAACTCATCGCGCCGGCAGATCCCAACGACCCGCCCAAGCTGGTGGCCGCCGAACAGGCGGATCTCGCCGTCTCCTACCAGCCGCAGCTTCACCTCCAGGTGGCCGAAGGGCTGCCGCTGGTGCGGATCGCGACGCTCGTGGCGACGCCGCTCAACACGCTGCTGGTGCTCGCCGACGGCCCGATCCAGTCGATCGCGGACCTCAAGGGCCGCACGGTCGGCTACTCAGTGGGCGGCTTCGAGGACGCACTTCTCGGCGCCATGCTGGAGCGCCACGGCCTGAGCATCGAGGACGTGACGCTGGTCAACGTCAACTTCTCGCTGTCGCCCTCGATCCTCTCCGGCCAGGTCGATGCCGTCATCGGCGCCTACCGCAACTTCGAGCTCAACCAGATGGATATCGAGGGCCATCCGGGCCGCGCCTTCTATATCGAGGAGGAGGGCGTACCCCCCTATGACGAGCTCATCGTCGTCGCCCACACCGACCGGCAGGGCGACCCGGCGCTTCGCAATTTCGTCGACGCGCTGGAGCGCGGCGTCCAATTCCTCATCAACCACCCGGACGAGTCGTGGCAGCTCTTCCTGCGTGGCCGGGAGGAGCTCGACGACGAGCTCAACAAGCGCGCCTGGCGCGACACGCTGCCGCGCTTCGCACTCCGGCCCGCGGCGCTCGACACCGCACGCTACGAGCGTTTCGCCGCCTTCCTCCAGGCCCAGGGGCTGATCCCCGAAGCGCTGCCCGCCTCGGCCTACGCGGTGGAGCTCGATTAGCCCGCCGCGCCGATTCTCTCTGCGAACGCGAGCACCGCGCGGGCGAGGGCCTGCTTGTCGGCGCGTGCGGTCATCATCGTGGCCGTGACCTCTACCACGACGCCGGTGGCGGCGATCACGGCAGCTGCGTCCCGGTCGGCTTCGTCGAGCACGAAGCCATCGATCAGCCCGGCATAGTGCTCGGCGATCGCGGCGGCGCTCGGCGCAACGCCGCGCTCCGCCATCATCTTCGCGGTCGGCCCCTTGACTGCCTGCCCCCCGATGATCGGGGAGATCGCAACCACCGGTGCCTCGCAAGCCGTGAGGGCCGCACGCACGCCGGGGACCGCCAGGATCGGATCGATGCTGATGTAGGGGTTCGACGGACAGATGATGACAGCCCCAAGATCGGGCGCCGCCAGCGCATCGAGGAAGCCAGCCGAGGGCCGCGCCTGCGCCGCCCCTTCGTGGCGAAATCCGAGTACGCGGGGACGGCAGCGCTCGCGGACGAAGTAGTGCTGGAAGGCGAGCGGCCCTTCTTCCGTCTCGACGATGGTGGGCACCGGGTCGTCGCTCATGGGCACGATATGCGCCCGGACGCCGAACCTCGCGCGCAATTCAGATGTGACCGCGCTCAGGCTCTCGCCGGCCCTCAGCCGACGGGAGCGCTCCACATGCATGGCGAGATCCTTGTCACCGAGGAAGAACCAGGTCTCGCCGCCGAGCGCGCCGAGCGCCTCCATGAAGGCGCCGCTCTCCCCTGCCCGTCCCCAGCCGGTCTCCGAGTTCGCGAGCCCGGCGAGGGTATAGGTGAGCGTGTCGATATCGGGGCAGACCTTGAGCCCGAGATGCTCGAAGTCGTCGCCAGTGTTGGCGACGACCGTGAGGCGGCCGGGGTCCTCCAGCACGTCGCAGAGGCCGAGCGCTAGCTTGGCGCCGCCGACGCCGCCGGAGAGCGCCACGTAGCTGACGCTAGCGGAAGAGGTCATCGGCCTCGGCGCGGATGAGCGCGGCGCCGTCGTTGCCGGGACCGGCAGCGGCGAGCCCGCGCACCACGACAACGGGCATGCCCTCGTCGGCTTCGCCCTGAAGCAGCGAGGCGGCAGCGGCGAGCTCGTCCGCCAGCCCCACCTGAGTCACTTCGAGAGGCCGGCCGAAGAGATCGTCGCGCCCCCGGAGGTCGAGCAGGGACGGCAGGCCGGCAGCACCCAGCGCGAGGCCCACGGTGCCCACCCGCCAGGCGCGGCCGACGCTGTCGTTCACGATGACGGCGCAATCGACTCCGAGCCGCTCGCGCAGTCCCTCGCGCAGGCGCTGCGCGCTGCCGTCGGGATCGCGGGGCAGCAGCAGCACCCGCTCGTCCGCGCCCGCCGGCTCCACGTTGGAGTTGTCGATGCCGGCGTTCGCCATGACGAAGCCCAGCCGGTGTTCGACGATGATCACGCCGGGGCGGTGACGCACGACCCGCCGCGACTCGCTCAGGATGAGCTCGACCATGCGCGGGTCCTTGTCCGTGCGCGCGGCCAGCTCTCGCGCCTTGGCACCGGGCTCGACGGCGGCCAGGTTGGCGTAGCGCCCCTCGCTCTTGGACACGATTTTCTGGGCGACCACGAGGACATCGCCGTCGGACGCGGCCTCGCCGGCGCGGACGAAACCGTCTGCGATCAAGGTCGCGAGATCGTCGCCGGGCTGGACCATGGGAATGCCCGGCAACGCGAAGAGCGAGAGAGCGCGAGGGCGCGGTGGTCGTGGGTTCATCGTGGCGCGCCGCTGCCGCCAGTCGCGTCGCACGCGCCACCGACCCCGGCACCGCTCCAACTGGTCACCCGCTCGATCCTGATCGCGATCACGGGGAGCGGCGCCAGGTCCATCGCGCGGTACTGCGGATACTTGGCACGGAGGAGCCGCTGCGCGTCGTCGTGCTCGACGCCGCCTTCCAGAATCTCCGCGCGGCCGCGCACCATGACCCAGTGGAGTCGAGACCAGTCGTCATCGTCGTAGAGATCGGCGGTCAGCGCGACGTGCGGGTTTTCGACGATGTTGCGGAGGCGCTTGAGCGGCTTCCCGCTCTTGGGCTTGCGATCGATCGTCACGTAAAGGGAATCGCCCGCAACGGCGAAGCAGACCGGCCCGACATTGGGGATGCCCGCTCCGTCCACCGTCGCAAGGTGCGCCACCCGCCGCTCCTCCAGGAAGGCGCGCTCGCCCTCCCCGAGGACGGCCGTCTTGCCCCCGCCCATGCCGCGACAGCGCCGCCGGGCTCAGATGTCCGCGAGTGCCGTCTTGACCCGCTCGATCACCTCGATATGGGCACCCGGCGAGGTGAGACCCGAGTTCATCGTGTTGACCGAGTAGTGTGTGGCGCCAAGCTTCTTCCAGTCTGCTGCGTGCGCCCGCCACTGCTCGGGCGTCTTGTCCAGCACGTCAAGCCAGGTTTCGATCCCGACCTCGCCGGGATCCCGGCCGGCCTCACGGATATAGCCCCGGAACTTCTCGACCTCGGCCGCGCCTTCATCGTCCGGCGCGAGGAGCGGGAACCAGCCGTCGCCGATCCGAGCGGTACGCCGGAGCACGGCATCGGCATGGCCGCCGAACCAGATGGGGATGGGCTGCTGAACCGGCAACGGGTTGAGACCAGCATCGGTGATGCTATGGTCCTGCCCCTCGAAGGTGATGAGTTCGTTGGTCCAGAGCAGGCGCATGACCTCGATCTGCTCCTCGATGCGCCGCGCGCGGTCCCCGAAATCCATGCCGAGGGCTTCGTATTCCACGTGGTTCCAGCCGATCGCCACGCCCAATCGGAGCCTGCCGCCGCACAGCACGTCGAGCGCCGCCGCCTGCTTCGCCACCAGCGCGGTCTGACGCTGCGGCAGGATTATGATGCCGGTGACGAACTCGAGCTGCTGGGTGACAGCAGCCAGGAACCCGAACAACACGAAGGGTTCATGAAACGCGTCGGTGTGCTTGTAAGGGCCCCTGAGCTCGTGAGTGGCCGCGTTGCCGCCGAGCACGTGATCGAAGGCGAGAACATGCTCGTACCCCAGCGCCTCGGCCGCCTGCCCGTAGTCGCGAACGACTGCGGGATCGTTGCCGATCTCGGTCTGTGGAAAAACGACGCCAAGCTGCATTCGGGGCCTCCCTCGCTCACGGTTGTACGCGCGGCCGGCATGGCCGCGGCACACCA
>JAPOPO010000478.1 GCA_026712885.1 Rhodospirillales bacterium
CCCGCCGCCATTGACCAGCAGGCCCGCCTGCCGGGCGGCGGTGATGGCCGCGCCGATATCGACACCCGGCACCGAGCGGCAAGACGCCTTGCCGACGCCCTCCGCGCCGTCCTCCCAGGCGACGACGACCGCCGGCCGGTTGTAGCGCTCCTTGAGCCGGCTCGCGACGATGCCGATGACGCCGGCGTGCCAGCGCTCGTCGTGGGCGAGGACCAGGGGCGCCGACGACCGTTCTCCGACGCCGGCCGTTTCCACCTGCTCGATAGCCTCCTCCAGCACCGCCTGCTCGATGGCCTGCCGCTCCCGGTTGAGCGCATCGAGATGCTGCGCGATCTCCCGCGCCTTGTCGTCCTCCTCGGTGGTCAGCAGTCGCGCGCCCAGACTGGACTCGCCCACCCGGCCACCGGCGTTGACGCGTGGCCCCAGGATGAAGCCCAGGTGGTAGACCCCCGGCGGCTCCTCCAGCCCGGCGACGTCGCCGAGCGCCCTGAGCCCCACGTTGCGCCGTTGCCGCATCATCGTGAGCCCCTGGCGCACGAAGGCGCGGTTGACGCCGGTGAGCGGGACCACGTCGCAGACGGTTCCGAGCGCTACCAGGTCGAGCCATCGCCGGAGGTCGGGCTCCGCGCGCTCGCGGTACCAGCCCACCTCGCGGAGGTGCCGGTTGAGCCCCACGACAAGGAGGAAGGCCACCCCCACGGCGGCAAGCTGGCGGTGGGGGCTCGCGTCATCCAGCCGGTTGGGGTCGATCACGGCGCAGGCCTGGGGCAGCCGCGCCTCGGCCACGTGGTGGTCGACAACGATCACGTCGAGCCCGGCGTCGGCGGCGTCCGCAAGCGCGTCGAAGGCGCTGATCCCGCAATCCACGGTTATGACCACGCGCACGTCCTGCGCGGCCAGCATGCGCATGGCCGTGCCGTTCGGGCCGTAGCCCTCGCGGAGGCGGTCAGGGATGTAGATGGTCGGCGCATCGGCGACGGCCTCGAAGAACCGGCTGAGCAGCGCGGCGGAGGTCGCGCCATCCACGTCGTAGTCGCCGAAGATCGCGATCTTCTCGCCCGCTTCCAGCGCGCGGGCGAGACGCGCGATGGCCTTGTCCATGTCCAGCAGGTGGAGCGGGTCGGGCAGGAGGCGGCGCAGCGTCGGGTCGAGGTAGTCCGGCGCGTCTTCCGCCGCGATGCCGCGCGCCGCGAGCACGCGCCCGACCAGCTCCGGCGCCTCGATGGCCTGGGCGAGAGAAAGCCCGGCTATCGAATCGGCAAGCCTTGCGCGCCAGCGCTTGCCCAGCAGCGACCGCTCGACCCCGAGCATCGCCGCCCCGTCGCTCATCGAATCAGGTGCCGGAGCGAGTCACGCGCCGATGCGCTCGGGCGCGCGGGAGAAATCGTGCTCGGCCTCGATCATGCGCAGGGTGCCGGTGCGCGAGCGCATGACCACCGAGCTGGTATGTGCACCGTTCGGAACCCGCGAGACACCGCGCAGCATCGCCCCATCGGTAACTCCCGTCGCGCAGAACATCACCTCGCCGCCGGCAAGCTCGTGCAGGGTGTACTTGCGGCTCAGGTCGGTGACGCCCATCGCCCGCGCGCGCCGCTTCTCGTCGTCGTTGCGGAAGGCCAGCCGGCCCATCATCTGGCCGCCGATGCAGCGCAGCGCTGCGGCGGCGAGCACGCCCTCGGGCGCGCCGCCGATCCCCATGTAGATGTCGACGGTGCGGTTGAGCCGCGTAGTCGCGATCACGCCGGCGACGTCGCCGTCCCGGATCAGCTGGATGCGGGCGCTGGTCTCGCGCACCTTGGCGATCAGCTCCTCGTGCCGGGGCCGGTCCAGGATCAGAACCGTCAGCTCGTTGACGTCGCAGTGCTTCGCCTTGGCGAGCTTGCCCAGCGTGGTGGCCGGCGGGTCGTCGAGGTCGACAAGCTCGTCCGGTAGCCCGTCGCCGACCGCGATCTTGTCCATGTAGGTGTCGGGCGCGGCGAGGAAGCCGCCTTTCTCCGCCATCGCGAGCACGGCAAGCGCGTTGGGGCCGCCGGTGGCGCAGATGGTGGTGCCCTCGAGGGGGTCGAGCGCGACGTCGAGGCTAGGGCCCTTGCCGGTGCCGACGGTCTCGCCGATGAAGAGCATCGGCGCCTCGTCCCGCTCGCCTTCGCCGATCACCACGGTGCCGTCGATGTCGAGCGCGTTGAGGCCGCGCCGCATGGCGTCGACTGCGGCCTGGTCTGCGGCCATCTCGTCGCCGCGTCCGATCAGCCGGGCCGCCGCGCGGGCCGCGGCTTCGGTCACGCGCACTGCGTCCAGCGCCAGGTTCCGGTCGAGGGAGACGATCTCCGCTGCGTTCTCCTTCCCCACCGGCGCCCCCTAGAACGCTTCGATCCGGATCATGCGCGGCGGCTCCAGCACCGTGTCGAGACGGTCGATGGCGGCGAGCGCGTTCACCACCGCCGCTTCCTGCGACTCGTGGGTGGTGAGCACCACCGGCACCAGCTCGCCGGGGTTCCGTCCGCGCTGCAACATGGCTTCCACGGAGACCTGCTCGTCGCGCAGGCAGGCGGCGATGCCGGCAATCACGCCGGGCTTGTCCACCACCATCAGGCGAATGTAATAGGCGCCGACGTGGTGGTCCATGGGCTTCGGCGCCGGCCGGGACGTCCCCGCCGCGGCTGCCGGGAACGCCGGCATGATCTGCCCGCGCGCGATGTCGACGAGATCGGCGACCACGGCCGATGCGGTCGGCCCGGCGCCGGCGCCGGGGCCTTCGAACAGCGTGCTTCCGATCCTGTCGCCCTCCGCCACAACGGCGTTTAAGACGCCGTCGACGCGGGCGATGGGTGCCGTCTCGCGGATCATGCAGGGGTGCACGCGCTGCGTGATGGCGGTCTCGCCGGCGCGGGCGATACCCAGAAGCTTGACCCTGTAGCCAAGCTCGATGGCGAAGCCGATGTCGAGCGCGCTGACGTGGCGAATGCCCTCGACATGCACGGCGTCGAAGTCGACCGGACTGCCGAACACGACGCTGGCGAGGATCGTGAGCTTGTGCGCGGCATCGATCCCGTCGATATCGGTCGAAGGATCGGCCTCCGCGTAGCCCAGCTCCTGCGCCTCCTGAAGCACGGACTCGAACTCCCGCGCCTGGCCGGCCTGCACGGACTCGTGCATCGCCGTCATGATGAAATTGCAGGTGCCGTTCAGGATGCCGTAGACGGCGCCGATCCGATTGCCGGCGAGGCCCTCACGCAGCGCCTTCACGATGGGGATGCCGCCGGCGACCGCGGCTTCATAACCCAGATGACGCTCCGCCTGCCCGGCAGCCTCTGCCAGCGCCGCGCCGTGGTGGGCGAGCAGGGCCTTGTTGGCGGTCACCAGGTGCTTGCCGTTGGCAAAGGCAGCCTCGGAGAGCGCCCGCGCGGTGCCTTCGAACCCGCCGATCAGCTCAACCACGACATCGACGGCGGGGTGGGCGGCGAGCTCTCGCGCATCGTCCCGCCAGTCGAGTCCGCCGAGCGAGACCCCTCGATCCTTGCCCCTGTCACGTGACGAGACCGCGACCACCTCGATCGACCGGCCCGTCCGTTGCTCCAGCAGCGTGGCGTTGTCGCGCAGCAGCGCGAGCACGCCGCAGCCGACCGTGCCCAGCCCGGCAATGCCGATTCGTAGCGGCTCAGGCATGAGGGTGTGCTTCTTTCGGGTTGGCCTGTCGCGTGGGTTGCGTGCGGCCGACCGGTCCCCCGCCGGCCGGCAAACCGTGACAACGATGGATCACGACGGAACGGGATTCTCGGCGAGCCGGTCGCGAGACGGGTGGCGCGCCACGCCGGCGGCGGCCGGCGCGACGTCTGCGCGGGCGTGCGAGACGCCCGGTACGATCATCCGCCGTTTTGCGGAGCAGGCTCCGCCGTCTCCTCCGCCGGCTGATACACGGCGCGAACCTGTGCCATCGGCTCTTCCGACTCCACGCGTGCGCGGAGCTCCTCGGCCGTGTGCTGCGCCTTCTCGCGGTCCGCCACCAGCCCGGCGGTCAGCTGGGCACGCTCTTGCTCACTCGATACGGCCGGCGCTTCGCTCGGCACCTCGCTGACCGAGCGGTAGGGCTCGTCCGCACCGGGCGCGGCGTCGTCGCCGAAGATCTCGTCATCGTCCTCGACGTAGCTGAACAGGTCGCCGATGTAGTCGGTCGTGTCCTCGATCGCCGTGCAACCGGTGACGAGGAGGCCGAGTGCGATCGGCCCGATGGCGAGGAGCGCGAGTGACCGAATTCGGCGTGGCTTGCGAATCTGCGTCGTCAACTGAAGGCCCTGGGAATCGTGCATGGGGTATTCTCCTGGTTAGCTGGCGCTGCCCTGCAACCGGCAGCGTTGAGAACCGTCCGACTCGCTAGTAGCATATACCTAATTCCGATCATTCGCATTGGCGGGGGGGGGGCGGGGGGGGCGGCCCCCCCACCCCAAAGAACACACCCCCCAAGCCCGCCGACCCCCCCCCCCCCCACCCCCCCGACCACCCAAAGACCGGCCAACC
>JAPOPO010000515.1 GCA_026712885.1 Rhodospirillales bacterium
CATCCTGCTGGCGGGCGTCGGCGGCACCGGGATCGTCACCCTCGCCGCCCTGCTGGGCACGGCGGCGCGGCTGGAGGGCAAGGGGGCCACGGTGCTCGACAAGGCCGGCCTCGCCCAGAAGTACGGCGCCGTCACCAGCCACATCCGCATCGCCGAGCGGCCCGAGGATCTGCATGCCGTCCGCATCGCCGTCGGCGGCGCCAGGCTGCTGCTGGGGATCGACCGGGTGGTAGCGGCGAGCCGCGAGGCGGTGACGCGGCTCGACAACAGCGCCTCCCACGCGGTGGTCAACGGCGGCCCGATCACGACCGGCGACTTCACCCGCGCGCCCGACCTCGAATTCCCCGGCGCCCAGCTCGAAGGCGTGATCGGGGCGGCGGCGCGCACCCTCGATGTCGTGGATGCGACCCGCCTTGCGACGGCGCTGGTGGGCGATGCCGTCTACACCAACCTCTTCCTCTTAGGCTTCGCCTACCAGCGCGGCCTGGTCCCACTCGGCGCCGACGCGCTCGAGCGGGCGATCACGCTGAACGCGGTCGCGGTGGAGGCCAACCTGCGCGCCTTCCGCTGGGGCCGCGCAGCCGCGCACGATGCCGATGCGGTCGCCGCTGCGGCGGCCGAAACCGGCACCCTGCCCCAGGAGCCCAAGGCGCAGGGGCTGGACGCGCTGATCGAGCGGCGCGCCTCGGACCTCAGGGCCTATCAGAACACGGCCTACGCCAGCCGGTACCGCGCTCTGGTGAGCCGCGCGCGGGAGGCCGAGCGGGCCCGGGCGCCGGGCCGCGAGGGGTTCGGTGAGGCGGTTGCGCGCGCCTATCACAAGCTGCTCGCCTACAAGGACGAGTACGAGGTGGCCCGGCTCTATACTGACGGCCGCTTCCGCCGGCAGGTGGCGGCGGAGTTCGAGGGGCCGGTCGGGCTGCGATTCAGCATGGCGCCGCCGCTCATCGCCGGGCGCGATCCTCAGACCGGCCACCTGAAGAAGCGCCTCTTCGGCCCCTGGATGCTCTCGGCCTTCGGCTTGCTGGCCAAGTTCAAGGGCCTGCGCGGGACCCCGCTCGACATCTTCGGCTACAGCGCCGAGCGGCGCAGGGAGCGCGCGCTGATCGGCGAGTACGAGGCGACGGTGGAGGCGCTGATCGCCGGCCTGGAGTCGGACAACCACGGGCTCGCCGTGGAGATCGCGGAGGTGCCGCTCGCCATGCGGGGCTTCGGCCACGTGAAGGAGGCCAACATCGCCTGCGCGAAGGAGCGCGAGGCCGAGTTGTTGGCCGCCTTCCGCGCGCCTGCCGCCCAGGCCAGCGCCGCGGAATAGAGTGCCTGGCGGCCGGCTACGCTGCTGCGGCCTTCAGCGCCTCTCGTGCGAGGGTGTCGGCGCGCTCGTTTTCGGGGTCGCCGGCGTGTCCTTTCACCCAGTGCCAGGTCACGTCGTGGCGCTGCGTGAGCGCATCGAGGGCCTCCCACAGGTCGCGGTTCTTGACCGGGGACTTTGACGCGGTGCGCCAGCCCTTGGCCTTCCAGCCGGGGAGCCAGCGGGTGATTCCGTCCTTCACGTAGGTGCTGTCGGTGTAGAGGGCGACGGCGGAGCGGCGGGTGAGCGCTTCCAGCGCCCGGATCGCGGCCGTTAGCTCCATGCGGTTGTTGGTGGTGTCCGCGCTCGCGCCGCTGATCTCGCGCCGGTGCGCGCCATAGAGCAGCACCGCGCCCCAGCCGCCCGGACCCGGATTGCCGCGGCAGGCGCCGTCGGTATAGATCGCGACGGTCACGGTTCGATGCCGTAGGCGCCTGGGCCCGACACGCCGCGATGGAAGCGGAGCTTGTGCAGATACTCGCGCGGGTCCTTGGGGCGGACCAGGGCGCCGTCCACCTGGTTGATCCAGTCGTAGAGGCGGGTCAGCAGGAAGCGCAGCGCAGCGCCTTCGGCGAGCCGGGGGAGGGCGGCGATCTCGGCCTCGGAGCAGCGGCGCACCGCGCGGTAGCGCCCGATCATGAGGCGCGCCTTGGTCACGTTGAAGCTGAGGTCGGGCTCGAAGCACCAGGCGTTGAGGCAGACCGCAAGGTCGTAGACCAGCGCGTCGTTGCAGGCGAAGTAGAAGTCGATCAGGCCGCTGAGCTTCTCACGCTCGAAGAAGACGTTGTCGGGGAAGAGGTCGGCGTGGACCACGCCGCGCGGCAGATCGCGTGGCCATTCCGCCTCGATGCGGTCGAGGGCCGCCGAGACCTCGGCCGAGAGGCCGGGCACCACGTCGTCCGCGCCGGCGCGGCACTTCTCGAAGAGCGGCCGCCAACCGTCGACGGAGAGTGCATTGGCGCGCTCTGGCTCGTAGTCGAGCCCAGCCAAGTGCATCCGCGCGAGCGCCTTGCCCAGTTCGGCGCAGTGCTCGGGCCGGGGGCGGCGCGGCCAGACGCCGGCGAGGAAGCTCGTGATCGCCGCCGGCCGCTCGCAGAGGGTGCGCAGCACCGCGCCGTCGCGCCCGTGGACCGGCACCGGGCAGGGCACGCCGCGCGCTGCCAGGTGTTCGATCAGCCCGAGGAAGAACGGCAGGTCCCTGGCGTCGACCCGCTTCTCGTAGAGTGTGAGGATGTAGGGGCCGCCCTCGGTCAGCAGCAGGTAGTTGGAGTTCTCGACGCCCTCGGCGATGCCCTTGCAGGAGACGGCCGTGCCGATGTCGTACTCCGCGATGAATGCGGCAAGCTCGTCGTCGGAGACTTCGGTGTAGACGGCCATCGGGTGCCCGCTCGGCGGGATGAGGAATCGGGGCGCATCCTAGCCAAGGTGCGCCACGGAGGGGAGCCGCTACGACGGTTGGCTCACTGCGTCGTTCAGCACGGCGATCTCGGGAAAGCGGGAGGCGACTGTTGCGACGCGCTCAGGCGGGGAGACGGCGAGGGCGGTGGAGACCGCATCGGCCATGGTGGCGCGGGGCGCGATCACCGAAACTTGGCCGGCTCCCGGCGCGGGCCTGCCGGTCGCGGGGTCGAACAGGTGGTGGTGGCGCCCGCTCGCATCGAACGGACTCGCGATGCCTGCCGAGGTGGCGACGGCGCGGTCGGTCAGCGTGACGGTACGCGCGACGATCTCGGGCTCGGCTGCGCGGCGGATGCCGACACGCCAGGGCCGCCCGTCGGGATGGCGGCCGAGTGCCCGGACTTCGCCGATGTCGAGAAGGACGTCGCCCATGCCGGCGTCGTGCAGCAAGGCCGCGACCCTGTCGGTGATGTAGCCCTGCGCGATGCCGTTGAGGGTGATCGCCATCGCCGGCCGGGCGAAGCGAACCTCCCCAGGCTCAATCTCGACGGTGCGGTAATCCACCAGCGCCTGCGCCCTGGCGTGCTCGGCTTCTGCCGGCCCTCGTGGGGCGGCGCCGGGACGCGCGAAGTGGGCGGCGTAGAGGCGCCAGAGCGGCTGCACGGTCACGTCGAAGATCCCATCCGTCCGCTCCGAATAGGACCGGGCCTCGGCCAGTAACGCCACCAGCTCCAGGGGCGGCGCCTTGAGATGGCCGTCCCGGTTGAGGCGGCAGATTGCGCTCTCGGGCCGGTAGAGGCTGAACACGTCCTCCAGCCGGTCGATCTCTTCGACGCAGCGCGCAATCAGCCGGCGTGCGCGGGTGGCGTCGGGATCGTAGAGGACGATCTCGGCAGCGGCCCCCAGCGCAATGCCGGACCAGCGGTGCAGATGCGCGGTCTCCGCGCCTGCCCGGAGCGCCGCAAAGGGCAGGCCGGCGGCCGCCGCCGCAATGGCGACGAAGCGCCGCCGGGTGGGCGCGGCACCGGGCCATCGGGTCATTCGGTCTCTCCCTGCGTCGGCACCGCGCTGTCGTCCTCGTCGGCGTAGGCGAAGATGTAGCTCTCCGGCACGTCCGTGAGCGCCACGATGCGCCCGCCCTGCTCCACTACGAAACGCTCGGCCGCCTCGCGCGTGGCGAAGGGCACCACCTCGGGCACGCCCATGCCGCCCATCCGGTTGCTCCCGATGACGTACGAGGCGCCCGCCGCATCGATCCAGGTGCCGGGCTCGGGCGCGTCCCACAGCGCCACGCCCATGTCGTTGACGTAGATCGCGGTGTAGTTGCGCGGCTCCTCCGGCAGCATGGTAAAGGCGATGGCATCGCGCACCGAGGAGAACCACACCGGCTCGGGCTCACCGGGCAGGTGAACTTGCGCCTTGGGCCCGCTGTGATCGACCAGGATCATGCCGCAGTAGTGGCCGGAGGCCTCGCGTGTGGGCTCCACGGGCGGCGGCTTCGCCACGACATCGTCGTCCTCGCCGCAGCCGGCGACGCCCGAGAGCGCGAGCAGGCCGATCGCCAGCAAGGCAAGCGCGCGTCTCACAGCTCCTTCCTCCCGAACAGGAGGCCCGCGAGGCCGAGCGG
>JAPOPO010000480.1 GCA_026712885.1 Rhodospirillales bacterium
CTCCGGTTGCCGATCAGGCCGGTGCCGACGCGGCGCTTCCGGCCCGATCCGCTGGGACGGCGCATCGACATGCGTGCCACGCTCCGCGCGAGCCTGCGCTCCAGCGGCGACATGATGCCGCTCAAGCGCCGCTCCCGCGCCGAGCGGCTGCCGGCGCTGGTGGTGCTGTGCGACGTGTCGGGCTCCATGAGCCGCTACTCACGCATGTTCCTGCACTTCGTCCACGCCGTGACGAACGACCGCGACCGGGTGCACAGCTTTCTCTTCGGCACCCGGCTCACCAACATCACGCGCCATCTCAGGCACCGTGACGTGGACGTCGCCATGAGCCGCGCGAGCCGCGCCGTGCGCGACTGGTCCGGCGGCACCCGGATCGGCCCCTGCCTCAAGGACTTCAACCATTTCTGGTCGCGGCGCGTGCTGGCCCAGGGCGCGCTGGTGCTGCTGATCACCGACGGGCTCGACCGCGACGATCTCGGCATCCTGCATGCCGAGGTGGAGCGGCTGCACAAGTCCTGCCGCCGCCTGATCTGGCTCAACCCGCTGCTCCGCTACGAGGGCTTCAAGCCCGAGGCCGGCGGCGTGCGCACGATCCTGCCGCACATCGACGAGTTCCGGCCGGTCCACAACATCGCGAGCCTCATGGACATCGCCGCCGCCCTGAGCGAGCCGACGGACGCCGATCCAGGCGCTGCCCGGGCCTGAGGCGGACGCCTCCCGCCGCGATGCAAGCCAGCAGCGCGTCCGGCGCGACTTTCGTCCTTGGGCGCGAGCGGACGATGCGGGCGCAGCACAAAATTTGTCCGGGATTCGCCGGGATTACCCGGGACAAGTAGGATTTTGCGGGGTGCGATCCCGCAAGCCCGCAGAGAGAGCGCCCGCGTTTCGTCCGCCGCCATCCGTTCGCGCCTGTGCTTCATGATGCGATGCTGATGCGCGCGGCGCGCGCCGTGCAGCGCACCATGGACCGGGCTAAGATCGGCGCCGGAACAAGGGACGGGGAGCCATGAAGCTCGAAGGCAAGGTCGCGATCGTCACCGGCTCATCGCGCGGCATCGGCGCCTGCATCGCGCAGCGCTACGGGCGTGAGGGTGCCGCCGTCGCCGTGGTCGGCAACACCAGGCGCGAGCGCGCCGAGGCGGTGGTGGCCGAGATCGAGGCCGCCGGCGGCAAGGCCGCAGCGTTCATGGCCGACGTCGGCGTGGTCGCCGACTGCGAGCGCCTGGGGCGGGAGGTGATCGATGCTTTCGGCACGGTGGACATTCTGGTGAACAACGCCGGCATCTTCACGCCGATGCCGATCGAAGAGGTCACCGAGGAGAACTGGGATGCCCAGCAGGCGCTCAACCTCAAGGGTGCGTTCTTCATGACCAAGGCGGTCGTGCCCACCATGAAGGCCAAGGGCGCCGGCAAGATCATCAACATCTCCTCCATCGCAGGCTGCGGCGGCTTCCCGCAGTCGGCCGCCTATTGCGCGTCGAAGGGCGGCCTCACCAACATGACCAAGGCGCTCTGCCTGGAGCTCGCGGCCGACGGCATCAACGTCAACGCGCTCTCGCCCGGCAACATCGTCACCGACATGAACGCGGCGCTCCGCGCGACCGACGGCTACGATTCGCGGCAGGGGGGGCTCCAGCCCCCCCGCACTTGCCACCTGGAACCGGAGCAGCCCACCGGCCCCCCCGTCTTCCTTGCGTCTGCCTATTCGGACTCGGTCCACGGCGCGGACCTTCTGGGGGACAACGGCTGGGCCGCCTGGTAGCGGCGCGGGAGCCGAACAACCCATGACGAACGACATCCGCTACGAGGCGCACGGCCACGTGCGGCTCATCACCATCGACCGCGCCGACAAGATGAACTCCCTCGATTTCGCGGCCAACGACAGGCTGATCGAGCGCTGGCACGAATTCGCGGCGGACGACGAGGCGCGGGTCGCGGTCATCACCGGCGCGGGCGGCAAGGCGTTCTGCGCCGGGGCCGACCTCAAGACCTACACGATGAACTACGCCGGGCGGCCTGCGCCCGAGTTCCGAACGCGCTTTACCGACGGGCCAGTCTTCGGCGGCATCACGCGCGGGCTCGAGATCGACAAGCCGATCATCGCGGCGGTCAACGGCTACGCCATCTCGGGCGGCCTGGA
>JAPOPO010000482.1 GCA_026712885.1 Rhodospirillales bacterium
CGTGACCGCCGCCGCCGGCACGCACATCTGCCTGCCCCGCATGGAGCCGGCGGAGGTGTTCCGCCTGATCGCCGAGGAGAGGGTGACCCACCTGGCCGGCGCCCCGGTGGTGCTCGGCATGCTGATCAACGCGCCGGAGAGCGAGAGGCGCCGATTCGACCATGTGGTGGAGGTGGTGACCGGGGGTGCTGCGCCGCCTGCGCCGGTGATCGCGGCCATGGAGGCCATGGGCTTCAACGTCACCCATCTCTATGGTCTGACAGAAGTTTACGGGCCGGCCCTGGTGGCGGCACCGCAGCAGGACTGGCCGAACCTCCCCCTCGACGAGCGCGCCGCGCTGATGGCGCGCCAGGGTGTGCGGCACCACGCGATCCGGGGCGCGATGGTGGCGGCCCCCGAAACCCTGACTCCGGTACCTGCGGACGGCGCCACGGTGGGCGAGATCCTGCTGCGCGGAAGCACGGTGATGAAGGGCTATCTCGACGACGCCGGGGCCACCGCCGAGGCCTTCGGCGGCGGCTGGTTCCACACCGGCGACCTCGCGGTGACCCACCCGGACGGCTACATCCAGATCACCGACCGGGCCAAGGACATCATCATTTCCGGCGGCGAGAACATCTCGAGCATCGAGGTCGAGAACGCGCTCTACGGCCACGAGGCGGTGCTCGAAGCGGCGGTGGTCGCGCAGCCGGACGAGAGGTGGGGGGAGACGCCCTGCGCCTTCGTCGCGCTGAAGCCCGACGCGAAGGCGGTTACGGAGGAGGTGCTAATCGACCATTGCCGAGCACGGATGGCCCGGTTCAAGGCGCCGCGCACGATCGTCTTCGGCGATCTGCCGAAGACGGCCACGGGCAAGATCATGAAATTCGAGTTGCGCGAGCGGGCCCGCGCACTGCCGTCTAAGGCTTCATAGCAAGCGGCTGCAGACGCCACTTGATTGCCGCCACAGCGCCAAAATACGGGACTAATACATATGTAATACAGATAGTTATACGACTTTTCTCAAGACAAATATGCAAATAGAATCAAGCTCGTCGCAGCGTCGGTCTTGGACCTGCAGACCGACTGTTTGCCTGCGATGAGTCGTGCCAACTGGCACAGATGATTAGCTTAGTATCTATTCTGCCGATGCGGCGAGAGGCACCGGCCCCATCCCCTCGCGGGTGGCAGTGTCGGCAATCTCGTCGAGCACGGCCCCGAGCGTCGTCATCATCTCCTCGATCTGTGCGCGGCTGATGATGAAGGGCGGGGCGACGATCACGGCATCGCCGATCGGCCGCGAGATGAGCCCGCGCGCGTAGGCGGCCTGCACGATGCGCTCGCCGATCTCGTGCTCCGGCGCGAAGGGACGCTTGCCGCCCTTGTCCGCGACAATCTCGAGGGCGCCGAGGAGGCCTACGCACCGCACCTCGCCGACCAGCGGGTGGTTTTCGAAGCCTTGCAGCGCCGCCTCGAAGGCAGGCCCCACGGCCGTCACGTTGTCCAGCAGCCCGCCGGGCTCGGTGATCAGCGCGATGGTTTCCAGCGCCACCGCGGCTGCGACCGGGCTGCCGCCGGTGGTGAAGCCGTGCGGAAACTCGTCGAACTCCTCCGCCGCCTTGCGCAGGCGCTGATCCATCTCCGGCGACAAGAGAACCGCGGCCATCGGGTAGTAGCCGGAGGTCAGCGCCTTCGAGGTCACCAGGATGTCGGGCGTGAACGCGTAGGTCTCCGCGCCCCACAAGTTGCCCGTCCGGCCCAGCCCGGTGACCACCTCGTCGGCCACCAGCGGAATACCGTGGCGATTGAGAACGGCCTGGATTTTCGGGAAGTAGCCGGCGGGCGGCGGTACCGCGCCGCCTGCGCCCATCACAGGCTCCGCGAAGAAGCCGGCGAAGGTCTCGGGCCCTTCGGCCTCGATCAGGCTCTCCAGCTCGCTCGCGAGGCGCGTGGCGAAGGCGTCCTCGCTCTCGCCGGGATGGGCGTTTCGCCAGTAGTGCGGTGCCTCGACGTAGCGCACCTCCGGCAGGGGCAGCCCGAAGGCGCCGATGTAGGGTTTGCCGTTGAGGCTGCACGAGGCGACGGTCGTACCGTGGTAGGCCATGGAGCGGGAGATCAGCTTGCGGCGCTCGGGCTCGCCGGCGCCTCTGGCCATCATCCACAGCATCTTGATCGTGGTGTCGTTGGCTTCCGACCCCGAATTCGTGAAATAGACGCGCTCCACCTCCATCGGCGCGATCTCGACCAGCTTCTCGGCGAGCGCTATCGGGGGCAGGGCGGTCCGTCCGAAAAAGGTGTGGTAGGCCGGCATTTGTTGCATCGCCTCGTGGGCCGCCCGCACCAGCCTGGGCTCGCTGAAGCCAGCCACGATGTTCCATAGGCCCGAGACGCTTTCGAGATAGCGCTTGCCATGCGTGTCGTGGAC
>JAPOPO010000483.1 GCA_026712885.1 Rhodospirillales bacterium
CGCGGCCGGCATGCGCGTCGCCTATGCGAGCCCGCCGCCGCCCGGCGGCTATTCCGAGGCCCGCGTCATGCCGGCAGGCTCGGTGGTGGAGGTCCCCGCCGACATCAACTTCGAGCAGGGCGCGGGGGTGATGCTGCAGGGCATGACCGTCGAGTACCTGATCCGACGCACCTACACGGTGAAGGCCGGCGAGACCGTGCTGGTGCATGCCGCCGCCGGCGGGGGCGGGCTGATCCATTGCCAGTGGCTCAAGCATCTGGGCGTGACCGTGATCGGCACCGTGGGCTCCGAGGAGAAGGCGGCGCTCGCCAGCGCCCACGGCTGCGACCACCCGGTCAACTACCGGACCGAGGATTTCGCCGAGCGGGTCATGGAGATCACCGACGGCCAGGGCGTGCCCGTGGTCTACGATTCCATCGGTGCCGACACGGTGGAGGGCTCGCTCAACAGCCTCGCACGGCTGGGCACGCTTGCGAGCTTCGGCAACGCCTCTGGTCCCATCACCGACTTCAATCTGGCCCGGCTCGCGCCCAAGAGCGCCTACATCACGAGGCCCACTCTCTTCGGCTACAACGCGACGCGGCCCGAGCTCGAGGAATCGGCCGGCGCGCTCTTCGACGTCGTGCGCTCCGGCGCGGTCAAGATCGAGATCCACCAGACCTACCCGCTGGCAGACGCCGCCCAGGCGCACCGCGACCTGGAGGGCCGCAAGACCACGGGCTCGACAATCCTGACCCCCTGACCGCTGGCAGGGCGGCGTGCTGCCGAGGCCGGTGACCGCACCCGCCGGCCGGGCGAGCGACCGCGGGGCCTTCCGCGATCCCGCATTCATGTCCAATCGGGAAACGCCGGTGCACCGGTGGGTTCCCTGGATCGCGGGTTTTTCGCGGCAATTCGTCCAGGATGCGTTGACCCGTCACCTGTCGGGGCCGGGTGTCGTTCTTGATCCCTTCGCGGGCGTCGGCACGACGCTGGTCGAGGCCGATATCGCCGGCCACGCGGCCATCGGGTTCGAGATCAATCCCTATGCCGCATTCGCCGCGCGGGCGAAGCTGGGGGCGCACCGGATGGGGCCTGCGCGGCTCATGGCCGCCGCCGCGGACTTCGTCGCGTTCACGGGCGAGAGCGAGCGCAAGGGTCGCGCGCCCAAGGCATCGCCTCCCGCAGCGTTTCGGACGCGGGCGCCCTTCTACAGCCCGGCGGTCGAGCGCAAGGTGCTGCTGGCGTTCGATTTCATGGAAAGGCTGGAGGCGCCGGTTGCGGCGCTCTTCCGCCTCGCCTTCGCGGCGACCATGGTGGGCTATTCCAACTACTCCTACGAGCCGAGCCTGGGACGCAAGGCCTCCGTCGGGCGCCCTGAAGTCGAGGACGACGACGTGGCCGGCGTCATCGCGGCAAAGCTCCGCCAGATGGCGGACGATGTCGCCTGGTATCGTGACACGCGCGCTAACCCTGAGCGGGACGACGGGCAAGTGCTCGAAAAATCCTTCTTCGAGGGCTACAG
>JAPOPO010000126.1 GCA_026712885.1 Rhodospirillales bacterium
CCCTCGGAAAACATGCGCGTGACGGCGTTCGGCGACAACCTGACCCACTCGTACTACCTCCTGGGCGGTGGCGTCGGGGGCCCCATCGGCACGTTGCTGAATTACGCCGGGCGCCCCAGGGAGTACGGCGTGACGGTGGACCTGTTTTTCTGAGTGCCGCCACCGCCGCTTTCGTACAGGACTGTGTTGCGGACGGGTTTTACGATGGGCTGGTTTACATCCCGCGCAGTCGAGCGTGCCCGTGGACCCCGCCCGGTTGCCAGGACACCGCGGTACCCGTCGGCCACACGCCTGTCTCAAGGCCACGCTCGAAGCCATCGCGGCCGGGCATCCCGCCGCGGACATCGATGCGCCGATGCCCCGGGCCTTTACACCGGCTTCAAGCTGAAATCCAGGTGGGGCGGACGCCCCGTCTACAAGCCGTTCTCCCCGACGGAGTTGATCACCCGCGTGGGCGCGGCGCTGCGCCGCCACCGGGAGCCCGAGCCGTTCGTGCTGGGGGAGTTGGCGATCAATCACGGGCCCCGCCGGGTGACGCTGCGGGGCGAGGCGGTGGAGCTGTCGGCCACGGAGTACGAGCTGCTGCGGCTGCTGAGCGTCAACGCGGGTCGGGTCGTGCACCGCGAGACGCCGATGCGCCGGGTCCGCGGCGACAGAGGCGGCGGGGGCGCGAACCTGATCCGGATCTACGCGAGGAAACTGTGCGGCAAGCTCGGCGACGACGCGCAGGACCCGACGTGGATATTCAACCACCGCGGCGTCGGCTACCGCATGCCGAAACCCGAGGACGTCCGCCAGGATCCGGACACGCCCGAGGAAGCCCGACCGGGCTCGACCGAGCCTGGAAAAACCTGAAAACCCCCGATGCGCGGCGCCGGATCCCGGCGTGGCGCCGACACCCTCGCCGCGACCCCGGCACGGGCCGATGCCGGGGCATCGTCGGCAGCGCGATTTACACTTTAGGGGCTTGTTTGTATATAAACAGTACCTTGAAAAGGGCGTTTAACACATGGAATTAGCAAAAAAACCTCGATGCCCTGATAAGGGCACACCGAGAGACTTTCGCTGCCCTTGGTTGTTTGTTGATGGCGGAGCAGAGGCTTCATAGGTCCATGCAAGGAGCGATCGGCTCGCGGAACGTCGCGGGAAGTGGCCTCGTCGCTCTCGCGCCCGCCCGGTTTGACGGCGCGGGCAGGGGCCTCCCCGCCGCGGGCGGCGTTGGTCGGTGCGCAGCGACAATCAGGATGAGAACCCAGCGACAATCAGGATGAGAAAGCCGCCGCGGGCGGGGCGCGCGCCTCCAGCGAGACCATGGCCCGGTACAGCCAGTCCAGCCGGAAGTTCGTCTTCGCGAAGCGCAGGCACACCCGGCGCGCCGTGCGGACCATGTATGCCGCCGTGCGCATCACGTACCGGATGACCGGGCGGATGCCGTGCCGGCGCGCGCTTTTCGGCAGCGCCTCGTACTGCACCGCGCGCAGCAGGACCTGGGCGATCTGGCCCAGCGCGTAGAACGCCTGGTTGGCGCGGTAGCCGCGGCACGGCGGATGGTGCAGGTCCATGTCCCGAAGCGGACCCTTGAAGGCGTTCTCCTGGCCCTGCTTGCCCCGGTGGCGCCGAACCAGCTCCTTCAAGGGCAGGTCGTCGCGCGACACCAGCATCACCGTGTGCCGCGGGATCAGAAGCGCCTGGCCGTTCTCCGTCCGGCGCCGAACCACCACGTAGCGCTGCTCCTCGTCCCACCCGCTCGGCCGGTGCGTCGCGAAGATCGCCTCCTCCTCCATGCCGATGTCCGTCCACGCGGCGTCGGCAAGCCCTTCGATCTGTTCCAGAACCGGCGCGCGCCACCGGTCGTTCGTCACGCTGATCGAGTAATCCCATCCATGCGCGGCGCACGCGCGAACCAGCTCGCCCTTGTAGTACGCGTTGTCCGCCCGCAGCCACGCCGGCGTCCCCGCCGGCACCGCCCCGGCGCTCCACTCCAGCAGCTTGCGCCAGTTCAGCGTCACCCGCCCGCCGCCCGGCTGCAGCTGCCCCGCCGTCCACAGACCGCCGACGAACGCCGCGTGCAGCCAGTAGCCCCGCTCGCCGTCGTAGTTCCTGCGCGCGCGCTCGAACAGATGCCCGCCAACCTCGATGCCGGTCCCGTCGATGAACAGCGGAACATAGCCCCTGGTCTCCAACTCGTGGCCGACAATCGCCGGCGCGACGCGCTCGGCGAACTTCACCGCCGCGCCCCAAAGACCCTTCACGTCGCCCGCCCCGAGCCGGGCCAGCCATTCCCCCGCCCGGCGCGCTTCCGGAACCTCGCCCAGCCCGAGCAGGGCGCGCGCCACCGTGTCGGCGCGCAGCGCGTCAAGATCCGACAGCGCCCCGTGCCCGCGCGCCAGCGACGCGATCATCGACCACAGCGTCTCCGCGTCCGACGCGCCGCGCGCGCGGACCTTGACCTTGACCGCCTCGTCGAGAAGTTCGAACAGACCAAAACGCCGCGCCGTTTGCGCCAGGATCGACGCCCCGCTGAACGCCGTCAGGTCCAGATCCGTGAACTCGAACTCGACCTTCGGCGGGCGGATCTTGCGATTCTTCAAACTTCACCTGCCAAGTGAGTTGCCGGAAGCTGCTATTTTCGCACGCAAGCCTTGATACCGCAGGCCTTCCGGCCCATCAGCCAAATCCTTATCAGGGGATCAAGGCAAAAAAGGGCTGAAATCCACGCCGCGCCGTGGCAGTATTTGTGTCGAACCGGCTTCCGGAGCAGGGGAAACGAAGCAAATGTCAGTATCCATGTTGTCCAGGAACTTGCTCAGGGCATCTCAGGGAACCGAAAAAAGCCACAAAAACAACCACATACGCTTCACGGATGCCGCGCGCGGGTGTATAATGGCCCAGCGGCCCAGCGGCCCAGCGGCCCAGCGGCCCAGCGGCCCAGCGGCCCAGCGGCCCAGCGGCCCAGCGGCCCAGCGGCCCAGCGGCCCAGCGGCCCAGCGG
>JAPOPO010000310.1 GCA_026712885.1 Rhodospirillales bacterium
AACCTGGCGACGGAGAGCGTGCCACTCCCCAGCAGATCGGCGTTGTTGCCGCCTTCCGTGTAGGCGCCGTCGCTGACGAAGCGATAGAGGAACTCGCCCCGCTCGTCGTCGCCGAGATAGACCACCGCCCGGCCGTCGGCGGCGAGCGTCACCTCGGCGTTCTCGTGCTTGAAGCGGCCGAGCGCGGTGCGCTTCCTGGGTGTGGACGCGGGATCCAGCGGGTCGATCTCCACCACGTAGCCGGCGCGATGCGGCTCGTTGGGATGCTTGGAGATGTCGAAGCGTTCGTCCGTCATCGCCCAGCCATAGCCCCAGTCCTCCGTCTTGATGCCGTAGCGCTTGAAGCCGGCCGGCAGCGCGAAGTCGGGATCGCTCGACGAGAAGTAGCCATTGAAGTTCTCCTCGCAGGCGAGATAGGTGCCCCAGGGCGTGCGCCCGTTGCCGCAGTTGTTCCAGGTGCCGAGCGCGGTGGTGCCGTCTGGGTCGGCAGCGGTCTTCATCAGATCGTGGCCGCGCGCGGGCCCGGTTATCTCCATCGGCGTGTCGGGGGTGATGCGGCGGTTGTAGGAAGAATCCTGGACGATCTGCCAAGCACCGCCCCGCTGCGCGATCTCGACCACGGAGACGCCGTGCGTGGCCTTGCTCTTGCGCACGTCGTCTTCGGTCTCCGGCTTGCCCGACTCCCGGTTGGCAAACGCGATGCCGAGGTTGGTGTACTCGTTGTTCACCGCGAGCACGCTCCTGTCGCCGTCGCTGAAGAGCGCCATGCCGTCGCAGTTATCGCCGAAGGCGGCCTCCTGGCTTTCTCCCGTGCCCCGCGTCGCATGGTCGAATGGAGCTCCGTTCGACCAGAGCGGATCGCCCCAGCGGGCGACCACCTGCCAGCTGTAGCCGTCGGGCACAGTGACCGTGTCGAGGCCGTTGGCAGCGACCGGCGTGAAGTCGAGGCTCGCCATCCCGGCACGAGCCGGATACGCCGCCATGCCGCCGGCGGCCAAGACGAACGTCGTCGCGCCGCATGCAGCGCCGCCCTTCAGAAAGCCGCGCCGCGAAATCGCCCGCTCGGCGATCCTCTCGAAATCTGTGGGTAGGGCGTCCCGGTCGTTCTCGCCGCCGGTATCGCCCAGTGAGACCGCATCACGTGCGGCCACCGCGTCGTCACGCATGTCCATCTCCCGTGGTCGAATGAAGCTATGCACTGGAGCCTGCGCCGCCCATCCGGCGCTGCAGGCACGGCCGGAATTAGCGGCGGCAGGTTACGGCCGCTCGGCGGTCACGTGACGGTTTTGTGATTCCCGGCAAAGCGGGCCACAGACCTCGCCTGTCACCGCTCCCTTCGGGGAGGAACGCCGCGCGAGTCGACCTCAGGCGCCGGCCTGCGCCCTCTTCTCGTCGAGGGCGCGGAGGACGACCTCGGGCGTCACCGGAATCTGGGTGATGCGCACGTCGAGCGCGTTGTTGATGGCGTTCACGATGGCCGGGATCGGGCCATTGGTCACCATCTCGCCCACGCCCTTGCCGCCGTAGGGGCCGCTCTCCGCCGGATACTCCAGCACCTCGCAGGTGACCTCGGGCATTTCCGACGCGCCGGGCTGCAGGTAGTTCTGGAAATCGACCGGCGCCGGGTCGATGGCCGGATAGCCGGGCGCGGTGGTCTCGTAGAGCGCGTGGCCGATGCCCATCCACGAGCCGCCGACGATCTGGCCCTTCACCAGGTCGGGGTTCACCTGCTGGCCCACCTCGTAGACGCTCTTCATGTCGAGCACCTCGACCATCCCGGTCTCGGTATCGACCTCGACCTCGACGATCGTGCAGGCATGGGCCTGGGTCGAATCCGGGTCGCACTCCCCGGTCTCTGGGTCCATCGGGCTCGGTGGTTTGAGGTAGGCGCCACGCCCGGCGATGGTCTTGCCGAAGCCGAAGTGAGCCGCGCCCGCGACCTCGCCGACCGGGACCGACTTCTC
>JAPOPO010000119.1 GCA_026712885.1 Rhodospirillales bacterium
ACGCGCTTGGGCACGCCGTGGGAGTGATAGCCGATCGCGCCGCCACGGACCCGGCCGAACCCTTGTGTGCTGCCGACCTCGATCCAGTTGGCGGCGCGATAGCACGTGCCCGCGAAGTGGCTGGGATCAACGAACGTTTCCACTTTCGTCACGCACTGCTATACCGGAAGGTGCCGGGCCGCTGGACCGGCCCGATACGGTCACGATTTGCCGCCCGCGCCATCCGCTGGAAGGGACGGCGGTGTCGGTCATCGGCGTGCGCAACGCGGGAGTCCGCGGCCTGAAGGTGAAGGCCCGGCTGCCGGACGGGAGCCATTGCTGGCTGCCGGCGGGGTGGACCAGTCTGGGTGCCCCGGCGGGGGCTGCGCCCGGGCTGGCCGGGGAGTTGCCAGACTTTCTCGCGTTGCGTAACCTTGTCTGGACGCTGGCGGAGCGTTGCGGAACGGCCAATGCAAGATCGCACCCTGCCGCTGCTGGCGCTGCTGGAGTGGGAGGAACGCTGGCAGCGCTGGCAGACGGTGCCGGAAGCGGAGCGGACACGGCTGGTGCGGGAACTGGCGCGGGTGATGGTGCGGGCCGAGGCCAGGGAGGGGGACGATGAGCGCGACGAAGATCGGGGCGCGGCAGCTGGAGCGTCTGGCGACGGTCTATGTGCGCCAGTCGACGCCGAAGCAGGTGCTGGGCAACCGGGAGTCGCGGGCGCGGCAGTACGGGTTGGCGGAGCGGGCCGTGGAACTGGGCTGGAGCCGGGATCGGATCCGGACGATTGACAGCGACCAGGGACAGAGTGCCGGGGACCAGGGCAAGGGGACGCGCGGGGGTTTCGACGAGCTCTGCCGCCTGCTGGCGCTGGACCAGGTCGGGGGCCTGTTCGGGATCGAGGTGTCGTGTAGAGGCCCGCGGTATTCCGGCGGTGGATTCTCGGATTAATCCAGCGGCGGGAGGGGCGGTTTTCTCGGATTGTTTGTGATTTGCGGCAGGAGGGGCGCAGGCGGTTCCGGGAGGCTTGGCGGGGAGCGCCTACGAGCGAGTTTGGGGGGTGGGCAGGCGGAGCCGGTCGTTCCAATCGTTGGCGTGTTGAGGGCGCAGGCGAGACAGGCCAGGATGCCGGCGGAGCAGGGCGAGGGCGGCCTGCTCGCCGGCAGGATCGGCGTCGTAGCCGCACAGGATGCGGGAGTGGGGGAAGCCGTGCAGCCAGCGGGGCAGGCGGCGGGCGGTGCCGGCGGTGGAGGCGACGAGGCAATCGGGAGGCAGGCCGGGGGCGGGGAGCAGGACGGCGGAGAGGGCATCGATCGCACTCTCGGTGAGCAGGACGGCGGCGGGCGGGGCCGAACCGGTCCTCAGCCAGAAGCCGCCGCGGTCGCGGCGGGAGCCGGGGGCGAGGCCTTTGAAGGTGGAGCCGTCGGGGCGCGGGCAGGTGCCGACGAGTTCGGCGCCAGCGGTGGAGCCGTCGCGGTCGCGGCAGGTGAAGACGGCGTTGCGGCGGCGGTCGGCGTAGAGCGTGCCGGCTTGGCGGCAGCGTTCGAGCAGGGCCGGGTCGAGGCCGCGGGCGTTGGTCAGGAAGTCGCGCACGGGTGGCCAGTTTTCGGCGACGGGGCCGGGCAGGCGCAGGACGCTGATGCGGGTGGCGGGAAGCGGGGCGGCCGGGACCGGAGGCGGACCGTCGGCGAGGAAGGCGAGGGCCTCGCGGAACCCACAGCCGCGGGCATGCATGACGAGGTCGATCGCGCCGCCGCCGCCCTGGCCGCAGGCGTGATCGAAGAACTTGGCGCCGCGGATGCTGAGCACCGAGCCGTCCCGCCGCCAGCGCTGGCGACGGCGCGGGTCGCGCTGGTAGCCGAGCCGCTCGGCGAGCGGCTCCAGGGGAGCGTCGCGGACGCGGTCGGCGTTCTCGCTGTTGAATTCCGGAGTGTTCCGATAGCAGATTCTCAGATTATTCCGGCGGCGGGAGGGCAGAATTTCCCGGATTATTTGTGATGTGTGACGGACCGGAGCGAGACAATCCGCAGCAGCGGGAAGGAATGCAAGCGAGTCTG
>JAPOPO010000138.1 GCA_026712885.1 Rhodospirillales bacterium
GAAGCTGTGCCAGACCTGCGTGTGCAGATACTCCTGCACGGACTTCTTGACCGGCGTCACTTTGAGCGAGTTGGCCACCGCGCCCTGAAGCTGCTGGGTGCGAAACAGGAACCAGGGCAGCCAGCAGATCTCGTACTCGCCCAGGATCAGCTTCAGCTTGGGATGACGATCGAAGATGCCGCCGAAGATGAACTCGTTGGCGAGGATCGGCCCCGCATCGGAGAAAAGCTCGAGCCAGAGGCGCGCTACGTCGCCCCGTTCGTGATCGTGGATGATGGTGAAGGGGTCGCGCACGCGGCCTGCGACGATGTGGATCGTCACCGGAATGTCGAGATCGGCCGCGGCCGCCCAGAGCCGGTCGTAGTAGGGGTCGCGGTAGGGCGGCATGTGGGACTTCACGTCGGTATAGATGAAGACCGTGCGCACGTCCTTCTTCGCCAGCCGTTCAAGCTCGGCCACGGCCCAGTCGACATCGTCGGGCGGCAGCATGCCCGACGCGAGCAGGCGTTTCGGGTCGTGGCTGCAATACTCGACGATCCAGTCGTTGTAGACTTGGCAGACGTCCTGCACGAGCTGCGGATGCTCGATCCGCATGCAGAGCAACGCGAAGGTCGAGTTGACGATTTCGGCCTGGACGCCGTCCATCTCCATCAGTTCGAGGCGGAGCGCCGGGTCCTGGTTGGAGCGGTTCACCTTGTCGGCGAGCTCGGGGTCCATGGCCGAAGCCTCTTCGGTGGAATCGGCCGCATCCTCCGGCTCGACCACGCCGAGGTCGATGTAGTCGTAGCCGAAGAAGTAGTAATTGCCCGGAATGCCGTCGTAGCGGTCGACGACGCGCGGAACCTTGTCACCCCACTTCTTGCCGAGCGCCTTCTCCCACAAATCGAGGGGTTCGATGATGTGGGAATCGGCAGAGATCACATAGTCCAGGCTCATCGTCGTTCCCCTTTGGCTCGCGAGCGGCTCAGGCGTGCAACGGCCGCTGTTCGGGTGGCTCTGCCGCGACTGACGCGAAGTCGCAGTCTCGGGTTGCGTAAAATTCGACCAGGAACCCGTCCGGATCTCTCAGGTAGAAGCTGCGCTTGGTGCCGCTATCGACCGACGCCACGGTCGGGATGTTCCGCGCACCCAATGCCTCCTCGGCGGCGGCAACTTGGGCTTCGTCCGCCATTTCGCACGAGAAGTGGTGGCAGCCGCTCTCCAGGCCCTCCGCCCTGGCAAAGAGCGCGCAGTGAAAGTCGGGGGTCGTCGCCCCGCCGCGCAGATAGGCGTAGGCGCCGTCAGGCGCCATGTAGGCGACATCGAGGCCTGCGAAGTCGGTGTAGAAGCTTAGCGAGCGCTCGACATTCTCCACCACCATCACCGCCCGGGTCGTCCGCAGCGGATGGACCGGGGCGTCGGCGACTCGCTGATAATCGGGCGCTCGTTGCCACTTCGGCTCGTCGCTCGGCGGCGCGGCTGTCGGGTCCCAGCGGGCGGAGATGTTGGGGATGGGGCCGCCTTTGAAGACCGAGCGCCAGTCGTACATCACGTCCGCGTAGAACTCGTGGAAGATGCCGTCCGGGTCCGGCACGTAGAAGGAGTGAGAAAAGGTGTGGTCGATGGTGAGATAGTCCTGGCAGCCGGATGCGACGGCGCGCTCGATCGCGGCGACGAGCAACGCTTCGTTATCGACCTCCCAGCCCAGGTGGTTGAGGCCCGGTTCCTGGAAGCCCTCCTCGATGATCACCTCGCCGTCGCGGCCGCGGAAGGGGCGGCCGATCTCCACCATGCCGACATCGTGATGGCTGTTGCCGTTGGAGACGAAGCCCGCGCCGGTGCCGACCTCGATGCCGACCTCCTCGAAACCGCAGATCCTCTCGAAGAATGCGACGGAACGGTCGAGGTTCCGTACGCTGACATTCGCGTGGCCGAGCCGGCGCACGCCGAAGTTCACCGTCATCGCCTGCGCCCCTCCCTGCCGACTTCGCCCGGAGGAAAACGGTATAGGGTGCTCAGGGCACCGTCAATTTCGGCCGGTGCTCAGGCCGGCGCAGTGGCGGGTGCCCTTATTCAGCGCCCGCCCCGCGAAGGGCAGCGGTGGCGGCCTCGTCGAGTGTGCCGCCGGCCGACACGGCGACGGCATAGTCCCGGCGCGCGGCCTCGGGCGAGACCAGGTCGTTCCGCACGTCGGCGGCCACATCCTCAGCCGCACGGTCGCGGGGGTCGCCGTAGCCGGCGCCGCCGGGGAGCACCAGCTTGAGGCGCTGGCCGGGCGGGATCGTCTGTTGGCCCTTGCCGCGCAGCTTCGCGCCATCGTCAAGCGCAACTGAGCCCGCCGCGCCGTCGAGCCCGCCGCCCCGGCCCCTCGCGGGGTTGTGGATGCGTTCGAACTGCGCAAGCACGCTGAAGGGCGCACCGTCCGCGCCGCCGATTTCCATCACCTGGCCGAGCCCGCCGCGCAGCAAGCCGGCGCCGCCGGTATCCTCCGCGAGCTCCTTACGCCAGATGACGATGGGCGCGACCGTCTCCGTGGCTTCCGCCGGGATTGTGCGCACGCCGCTTGGGAAGGCGGTCGCGGACAGGCCGTCCTTGGTCGGCCGCGCGCCGGCACCGCCGGAGTTGAAGAGCGCCACCTCGAACTCCGGCGGGTCGAACGCCGCGTTGCGCCGAGCCTCGCTGTCGATCGCCGTCGCGCCACCGCGCAGCTGCACGATCCAGAGCGAGGCCGCGCCCTCCGCCGGCACCCGTTCAGGAATAGCTTGATGCAGGCAGCCGAACACCAGATCGGGCAGCATGTGGCCGATGACGTGGCGGGCTGCGACCGGCCAGGGCCTGGGCACGTTGAGGATCGAGCCTTCCGGCGCCGAGACGGTGAGCGGCGCGAGCGAGCCCGCGTTGTTGGGAATGTCCTTGGCCACGATGCACTTCAGGCCGAAGCTCGTGTAGGCGGTGGTGTAGTTGAGCACCACGTTGATGCCGTGATTGCTGGCGGGCGAGGTGCCAGTGAAATCGACGTGGATTCCTTCACCCGAGATGGTCATGGCGGCGGCCAGCGTGATCGGCTCGTCGTAGCCGTCCATGGTTAGCGTGTTGCGGTAGGTGCCCTTGGGCAGCTCGGCGATGGCGGCCAGCGTCGCGGCGCGCGAGCGCTCGATGATCTCCTCGCCCAACGCATCGAGGTCGGTCAGACCGAACTCATCCATCATGGCGAGCAGGCGGTCGGCGCCGGCCCGGTTGCAGGCGATGAGCGAGTGAACATCGCCTTCGAGTTGGAGCGGCTCGCGCACATTCCAGCGTACCATCTCCAGCAGGTCCTCGTTGATCCGGCCTTCGCGTACGAGCGGCATGATCGGGATGTAGAGCCCTTCCTCGAATACCGAGCGCGCGTCCGGCCCGAAGCCGCGACCGCCGATGTCGACCACGTGCGCGGTGCAGGCGAAGGAGCCGATAATTCGGCCCTCGCGAAACACCGGTGTTACCACCGTGAGGTCGTGCAGATGGCCGCAGGTGAGCCACGGGTCGTTGGTGATGTAGACGTCGCCCTCGCGCATCGCCTCGTTGGGGTAGCGGGCGAGAAAATGCTGCACCGCGATGGCCATCGAGTTGACGTGGCCGGGCGTTCCGGTGACCGCCTGGGCGAGCATCCGGCCCTTGGTGTCGAAGACGCCGGCGGAGAGATCGCCCGCCTCGCGCACGGTGGTACTGAAGGCGGTGCGCAACAGCGTCTGCGCCTGCTCCTCGACAACCGAGATCAGGCGGCTCCACATGATCTGCGCCTGGATCTGGGCGAGGCCGGAATGGGTGTTGCCGTTCATCAGGCGTCCTCCCCTTGCGGCGGCCGGCGTTCCAGCACGATCGCGCCCAGGGCGTCGACCGAAGCAGCAAACGCCGTGCTCACCACCGTGGTGGTGTCAGTCTCGACGATCAAAGCGGGCCCGTCCACCCGCGCGCCCGGCGTGAAGTCCGCGCGCCGATAAAGCGTCGCTTCGACGACGCGGCCGCTGCCGGGATCGAGGACGGGCCGCACGCCGCGCTCCGGCGGTGCGGCGGCCTCGGGCGATGGATCGATGAAAGCGACGGCCTCCGGCACGGCGCTTACGCCGACGGACCAGCTCACGATTTCGAGGTCCAGGTTCGGGATGATACGTCCGTAGAGTGCCTCGTAGGCGGTCTCGAAGGCCTCGCGGATGATGGCAGTGTCTTCCCGTGCCCAGGTTCGATTCGGAAGGGGCACGACGACCTCGTGTCCCTGGCCGAGATAGCGCATGTAGGCGGAGCGGTGCTCCCGCGTCGGCGCGCCCGGCTCTCCTCGTGCGACGATGGCGGCGGCCTCGTCGCGCATTTCCTCCAGCACCCGGTTGGTCAGCTCGGGGTTGAAGGCGCTCACCACCTGATAGGCGCTGCGCACGACCTCGTAGGCGACCGGCGCGCGGAGGAAGCCAACAGCAGAGCCCACCGCCGCAGCCGACGGGATCAGGATGCGGTCCATGTCGAGCTTCTCGGCGAGGCGGGCGGCGTGCAGCGGCGCCGCGCCGCCGAACGCGATCATCGTGCGCTCTCCGAGCGTGGCACCGATCTCGATAGCGTGGACGCGCGCGGCACCGGCCATGTTCTCGCCGACCATCTCGCTGACCCCCAGGGCAGCCATCTGGGGTTCCAGACTGAGTGGTGTGCCGATTGCGGAAGAGAGTGCGTCGGACGCTGCCTGCCCGTCGAGCACGATGCGCCCGCCCGAGAACTCGGCGGGGTCGATGCGCCCCATCGCCAAATCGGCGTCGGTCACCGTGGGCTCCGTGCCGCCCTGGCCGTAGCAGGCCGGCCCTGGCTGTGCGCCGGCGCTCTCCGGCCCCACCGCGATGCGGCCGAGGCGATCCACGACGGCGATGGAGCCGCCGCCCGCGCCAATCTCCACCATCTCGATCACGGGGATGCGGAGTGGCAGGCCGCTGCCCTTGAGGAAGCGATGGGCGCGCGCCACCTCGAAGGCCCGCGTCGTCTGCGGCTGGGCGTCGTCGATCAGGCAGATCTTGGCGGTGGTGCCGCCCATGTCGAAGGAGAGAACGCGGTCGAGCCCGCATTGGCGGGCGACGTGGCTCGCGAAGACGGCGCCGCCCACCGGCCCGGACTCGACGAGGCGGATGGGGAAGCGGATCGCCGTCCCGATGTCGGCCACGCCGCCGCCGGAGAGCATCACGAAGAGCGGGCAAGTGAAACCAGCCTCACGCAGGCCGTCTTCCAGGTTGCGCAGGTAGCGTGCCATGACCGGCTGGACGTAAGCATTCGCGCACGCGGTCGAGAAGCGCTCGTACTCACGCATTTCGGGCGCCACTTCGGACGACAGGGTGATCGCAAGGTCCGGCAGAGCCTCGCGCAGGATGTCCCGTACGCGGCGCTCATGCGCCGGGTTGACGTAGGAGTGAAGGAGGCCGATTGCCGCGCTCTCGATGCCGTCTGCTGCGAGCCGGGCGGCCGTGGCTTCGACCGCCGCCTCGTCGAGCGGCAGAATTGGGTCTCCCGAGGCGTTGAGCCGTTCGGGAATGGGGGAACGCCATTGCCGGGGCACCAGCGGCACCGGCTTCTCCATGTCAATGTCGTACTGCTCGAAGCGGCTCTCCGTCCCCATTTCGATGGAATCGCGGAACCCCTCGGTGGTGATCAGCGCGGTGCGGGCCCCCTTGCGCTCGATCATCGCGTTGGTCGCGAGCGTGGTGCCGTGGATCACCAGCGCCACCTCGTGCGGGACGGCGCCGCAGGAGACCATGGCTTGTGCAAGGCCCTGGCGCACGCCCTCTTCGGGCGCGTCGGGCGTCGTCAGCACCTTCGCCGTGATTCTCTCAGGCCCGCGCTCCAGCACGATGTCCGTGAAGGTGCCGCCGATATCGACGCCGATTCGAACCTCCGCGCCCGATTCCGCCATCACTTACCTGCCTTCAATGAGTTGGATTACTCGATCTGAGACGATTGCTTCCCGCGACCCCGCGTTAGTGGGCGTCGGCCCAGCTAGAACCAGTGCCGATGTCGACGGTGAGCGGCACGTCGAGATGGGCCGCACTCTCCATCACCTGGGTGACAACGGCGCCGGTTTCGTCGACCTCCGCCTCGGGCACCTCGAAAACCAGCTCGTCATGCACCTGGAGCAGCATTCGCGCGCCCAAGCCCTTGGCGTCCAGTGCGCTTTGCATCGGGATCATCGCGCGCTTGATGACGTCGGCCGCGGCTCCCTGGATCGGTGCGTTGATCGCTGCCCGCTCGGAGAACGCCCGGCGCGCCGGGTTGCGGTCGTTGATCCCCGGCAACCGGCACTTGCGGCCGAAGAGCGTGGTCACGAAGCCCTCCGAATGCGCCGTCTTCTTGGTGTGCTCCATGTAGTCCTTGATACCGGGGTACTGCGTGAAATAGGCCTCTATGAGGCGTTTGGCTTCGGCTTGGGGGACGCCGATCTGACGTGCAAGTCCGAAGGCGCTGATGCCGTAAATGATCCCGAAATTGATCGCCTTCGCCGAACGACGAACCATCGGGTCCATGCCCTCCAGCGGCAGGCCGAACACCTGGCTCGCGGTCAGCGCGTGGATGTCGGTCCCATCGCGGAACGCATCCTTGAGCGTCTCGACGCTTGCGACATGGGCGAGAATACGAAGCTCAATCTGCGAATAGTCGGCCGACATCAGCACATGGCCGGGCGCCGCCACAAAAGCACGGCGAATGCGCCGGCCTTCCTCGGTGCGAATCGGAATGTTCTGCAGGTTGGGGTCGTTGGAGGACAGTCTGCCGGTGTTGGCGGCGGTCATGGCGAACGTCGTGTGCACGCGCCGGGTCAGGGGGTCGATGTGCTCGATCAGTGCATCCGTGTAGGTGCTCTTGAGCTTGGTGAGCTGCCGCCAGTCGAGCACCCGCGCCGGCAGGTCGTGACCCTGGGCAGCGAGTTCCTCGAGGACGTCGGCGCCGGTGCTGTAGGCGCCCGACTTGCCCTTGCGCCCGCCCTTCAGTCCCATCTCCTCGAACAGGACCTCGCCCAGCTGCTTGGGGGAGCCGATAGTGAAGGGATGGCCGGCGAGAGCGTGGATTTCCCCCTCCAGGGCTTCGATGCGGCCGGCGAAGTCGGTGGACAGCGCGACGAGCTCGCCCTGGTCGACCAGAATTCCGGCCGACTCCATCCGCGCGAGCACGCCGATCAGCGGGCGCTCGATCCGCTCGAAGACCGTGGTAAGGCGGTCGGCGACGAGGCGCGGGCGGATGACCCGGTGGAGGCGCAGTGCGAGGTCCGCGTGCGCCGCCGCGGTGTCCCGCAACGCTTCCGGCGAGATCGCGTCGACGGAAACCTTGTTGCGTCCGCTCCCGAGTACGTCGGCCAGCGCTGGCGCCGCGCGGTCGAGATGAATGCGCGTAAGGTCTTCGAGCGCGTGGTTGTGCAGGCTGCCGTCGAGCACCCAGGAGGCGAGCATGGGGTCGTCGATCGGGCCGAGCGTGCCGTTCTCGCCCGTCAGCAGCCGCAGGGTGCGCTTGATGTCGAGGCCGATCTTGAGCACGCCGGGCTCGGTCAGCACTGGCGCGAGTATGGCCAGCGCCTCTTCAAGACTCAGTTGTGGGACAGCCTGCTCCGCCCCAATCAGGTCGGGGCCCGCGTGGCCGAGGGGCACGTAGCAGGCCTCTCCCGGCGCAGTGGCAAGCGCGAGGCCTACCAGGCCGGAGCCTTCCGGCGCATTCGCCATCGTGAAGGGCTCCAACGCCAGCACGCCGCCTTCGCGGGCCCTCCCCACCCGCTCCGCGAGCGCGTCGGCATCGGTCACCAGCGGGTAGGAAGAGGGCAGGGGGGCCGTCTCCTCCGGCTCTGCCTCCTCCTCGGCCAGCGTCGCCTCGCCGTCTTCCGGGTCGAGCCGGGCGGCGATCGACCGGAACCCGTTCTCCTGGAAGAACGCTCGTAGCGCACCCGGCTCCGGCTGCCGGCGCGCAAGAGCCTCCAACGGCATCGGCAGGGGCGCATCGCGCCGCAGCGTCACGAGATCGCGCGAGACGCGCGCCATCTCCGCGTGCTCGATCAGGTTCTGGCGCCGCTTGGGCTGTTTGATCTCTTCGGCGCGCGCCAGCAGCTGGTCGAGGTCACCATAGTCGTTGATGAGCTGAGCCGCCGTCTTGATCCCGATGCCCGGCACGCCCGGCACGTTGTCGGTGCTGTCGCCGGCGAGTGCCTGCACGTCGATCACCCGCTCCGGTCCGACGCCGAACCGTTCATGCACTTGCTCGGGGCCGATCTCCCGGTTCTTGAAGTAGTCGTACATGATCACGGAGTCGCCCTCGACGAGCTGCATCAGGTCCTTGTCGGCGGAGACGATGGTGACCCGAGCGCCCTGCTTACGCGCCTCCTCTGCATAGGCCGCGATCAGGTCGTCGGCCTCGAAGCCACCGAGCTCGACCGACGCCAGGTTGAAGGCGGCAGCCGCCTCGCGCACGAGCGGAAACTGTGGGATCAGCTCTTCCGGAGTCTCTCCCCGATTGGCCTTGTAGGGTTCGTAGATCTCGTTGCGAAAGGTAAGCCGCGCCGTATCGAAGATCACCGCGGCGTGGTCCGCGTCTGTCTCCCGCAGAATCTTCCAGAGCATGTTGCTGAAGCCGAGCACCGCGTTGACCGGCGTGCCGTCGGAGCGTGTCAACGGCGGAAGCGCGTGGAAGGCGCGGAAGATGAAGCCCGAGCCGTCGATCAGGTAGAGATGGCGCAGTTCGCTCGCGCCGGCAGGGGTGGCATCGTTCACGGTCGGCGCTCCGGCTGCGGAATTCCTTGGACTGCCCTTGCGGTGGGCGATGCGCGCCACTATGCCACGCAGGCCGGCCCCCGCACAGCGGGCGCCGCGCGGACGCTGCCAACCGTCGCCAACCGCGAGTTGCTTCCGTGTCTGCCCGCAGCGCTTCCATTCCCTACGCGGCGCCCCGCATCTCCGCCTTCTACGCGGCGTATTTTCTGGTGGCCGGCGTGGCACTGCCGTTCTGGCCGCTCTTCCTGCAGGCGCGCGGGCTTTCGGTGACCGAGATCGGGCTGATGCTCGGGCTCACGCTGATGCTGCGCGCGGCCGCCGGCCCCTTCATCGGCCGCTTCGCCGACCGCCGCGACAGCACACGGGGGCCGCTCGTCGCCTGTGCGCTGACCGTGTTGCTGGTCGCCGCCGCCTTCTACTGGACCTGGGGCTTCTGGCCGATCTTCGTGGTGAGCACGGTCTTCACCCTGGTCTATGCCGGCGTGCTGCCGCTGGGGGAGACCATTGCGCTTCGCACCGTCTCGGCCGAATCCGGCTACGGCCGCGTGCGGTTGTGGGGCTCGGTCTCCTACCTCATTGCCGCGGCAGTCGGCGGCGCGGTGCTGGAGATCGACAAGGTGCCGTCCGCCGACCTGATCCTCACGATGATCCTCGCGACCATCGTGGTGATGATCGCAGGCTCCTTCGCCATGCCGGACAAGCGCGGCGGCAGCGCACCGCCGGCGGCGCCGATCCTGAGCGTGCTGGGCGATCGCCAGTTCCGCCTCATGGTGCTGGCGACCACCGCGATTCACGGCGCGCACGCGGTGTTCTACGGGTTCTCCACCCTGCACTGGCTCTCGGCCGGACTCTCGGAGTGGGTGATCGGCCTCCTGTGGGCGGGTGGAGTGGTCGCCGAGGTGATCCTCTTCGCGTGGAACGCGCCGCTCGTGCGCCGCATCGGGGCGGTTGGGCTGCTCGGCGCTGCAGCAGTTGCCGGAGTC
>JAPOPO010000484.1 GCA_026712885.1 Rhodospirillales bacterium
CCGCCGGCGTGATCCCGCCGATCTTCGCAAGCTCGATCCTGCTGCTGCCGATCACCGCGCTCAGCATCAACGCGGGCACCGGGCCCGAGTGGCTGACCGCGATCACCAGCTATCTCGGCCGCGGCCAGCCGATCTACATGATCATCTACGCGGCGGCGATCATCTTCTTCACGTTCTTCTACACATCTGTTGTGTTCAATCCGGAGGATACGGCCGACAATTTGAAGAAGAACGGCGGTTTCATACCCGGAGTCCGTCCAGGCAAGAACACCGCCGAGTATCTCGACTATGTACTCACCCGGCTGACCTTCTGGGGCGCGCTCTATCTCACTTCGGTGAGCCTCCTGCCCGAGCTCCTGATCTCCCAGTACGCGGTGCCCTTCTATTTCGGCGGCACGAGTCTGCTCATCGTCGTCACCGTCACCATGGATACCGTGGGGCAGATCCAGTCCCACCTCCTCGCACATCAGTACGAGGGGCTGATCAAGAAGGCGAAGCTGCGAGGGAGCCGACGTTGAACCTGATCCTTCTCGGCCCACCGGGGGCGGGCAAGGGCACGCAGGCGCAGCGACTGGTCGAACGCTTCGGCATCGTCCAGCTTTCCACGGGCGACATGCTGCGCGCGGCGGTGAAGGCGGGCACGACGCTCGGCACTCAGGCCAAGGCGATCATGGAGGCCGGCGAGCTGGTGCCGGACGAGCTCATGGTCGCCCTGATCGCAGAGCGCATCGATGAGCCCGACTGCGCCAATGGCTTCATCCTCGACGGCTTCCCGCGCACAGTGGCGCAGGCCGACGCGCTGGACGCCATGCTGGCGGAGCGCGGGCTTACGCTCGACAGGGTGGTCGCCATGGAGGTCGAAGAGGAGGCGCTGATCCAGCGCATCGTCGGCCGCTTCTCGTGCGCCGACTGCGGCGCCGGCTACCACGACCACTTCAACCGGCCGAGCATCGAGGGCGTCTGCGACCAGTGCGGCAGCAAGAACTTCACGCGTCGGGCGGACGACAACCGCGAGACCATGATCGCGCGCCTCGCCGCCTACCACGAGCAGACGGCGCCGATTATTCCTCACTACCAGGCCGGCGGCCGCTTCGCCCGGGTCGATGGCTCCGGCGGTATTGACACCATCACGGCGGCAATCGCCGCCGCTCTTCAAGAGTGAGGCACGGCGCGGGCCGCCGCCCGCGCCTGGCATTGGCGCTTCCATGTCCCGCAAGAGACTGACGCATTTGAAAGCGCGGCGCGCGATCATCGACGCCGCCCACAGGACCGACGCAGTTGGCCTCAATCACGGGACCACGGGCAACATCGGATTCCGGGTGGGCGAGCGCTTCCTGGTTACGCCCTCCGGCCTCTATTACGACACGATGACCCCCGCCGACATCGTTGAGATGGATTTCGACGGCCGCCAGTGGGGCACGCGAATTCCCACCAGCGAATGGCGCTTCCATCGCGATATCTTCGCCTCGCGGCCGGATGTGAACGCAATTCTCCACAGTCATTCGGTTCATTGCACCGCGCTCGCCGTGCACGGGATGGAGATTCCGGCCGTTCACTACATGGTCGGAACCGCAGG
>JAPOPO010000260.1 GCA_026712885.1 Rhodospirillales bacterium
ATGCCCACGGCAAGCACGCGATCCGGGTGGAGCGCGAGGTGCCTGGTCATATCGCCAACAGGCTGCAGGCGGCGCTCGTGCGCGAGGCCTTTCACCTCTTCCTTTCCTGCCTGGCCCGCGCCGCCGACATCGACGCGGCCGTTGCCCAGGGCCCGGGGCTCCGCTGGGCCTTCATGGGGCCCTTCCTCTCCATGCACCTGGCCGGCGGCGAGGGCGGCATGCGCGGCGCGCTCAACCACTTCGCGCCGGGCCTGGAAGACTGGTGGGCCGATTCCGGCACACCCCGACTGGATGAGGGCGCGATCGAGGCCATGGGCCGCGCCGTGGACGACATGCTGGACGGCCAGTCGATTCCGGCGCTTGCGGCCCTGCGCGATACCCGGCTGCTCGCACTTCTGGCGGCACTGGAGACGTCGTCGAAGCCGGAAGACGCGGCGTAACGCGGACCCAACGCGCGCAGCGCTGGTGCCGGCTGCCGGCATCGGCCATCATCGCGGTGCTCCAGGGCACCGCAGGGAGGAGCCATGATCACCAAGGGAATCAAGCAGCTCGTGGCCGAGGCCGAGATCGAGACCCTCTCGGCCGCCGACGCCATCGCGCTGGTCGGCGACGAGGGCGTCGAGCTCGTCGACATCCGCGACATTCGGGAGCTGTGGCGCGAGGGGGCCGTCCCCGGCGCGCGCCATGTGCCGCGGGGCATGATCGAGTTCTGGATCGATCCCGAGAGCCCCTACCACAAGCCTTTCTTCGCGAGCGGCAAGAAGTTCGTCTTCTTCTGCGCCGGCGGCATGCGCTCGGCGCTGGCCACGCAGGCGGCGCAGAACATGGGGCTCAGCCCCGTCGCGCACATCGCCGGCGGCTTCGGCGCGTGGAAAGAGGCGGGCGGCCCCACCGAGGAGAAGCCGCGTCCTTAACCCGCATTTGCCACGAGGGGCCGCGCCCCAGGCGGCATCGCGTGCCCCTCGCGAGACAGGCAACCTTAATTTTTTGCGGGATTCGCCGAAATTAACCGGGACAAGCGGAAAGTGTGGGATGTCGCGCACGCGCGCAGCGTCGTGCGCACGGCGTATGGCATTGCGCGCGCGATACGGTGTCGCGCGGACCAGGACCTCGCTCGCCCCCGATATTAACTCGCTCTTGCACATCATGGCCCGACCGTGGCGCGGGCGCCGCGCCCAGTGCACCGGACCATGGTCCGGAGGGACGACTGGGCTGGGTGGGGCCGCTTCGTCCCAACCCTTTCGGCCGGACCACGGCGCGCAGACCACGACTGCGGCGAGCCATGCGCGCTGATCCCCCGCCGGCCGGCCCCGTGCGCCGGGCCGGGCCGCTCGCGCCGCTGCTCGCCGCCTATTACACCCTGCCGCCGCCGGCGCGCGGCATGCTGCTGCTGCTGGGTGCCACCATCGGCTTCGCGTCGATGCACGCGGTGATCCGCATCGCATCGAGCGAGCAGCATCCTTTCGAAATCGCGTTTTTCCGCAATTTCTTCGGCCTGCTGTTCATCGCACCGTTCCTGCTGCGTCACGGCTTTAGCGCATTGCGCACGCGCAGGCTGCCGCTCCATGCCGCGCGCGGCGCGGTCCATGTCTCGGCCATGATGATGTTCTTCTATGCAGTGCCGATCACGCCGCTCGGCACCGTCGCGGCATTGAGCTTTACCGCACCGCTCTTCGTCACCGTGGGTGCGGTGCTGCTGCTGGGCGAGGCCGTGCGGATCCGGCGCATCGTCGCACTCATCGCGGGCTTTGCCGGGGCGCTGATCATTGTCCGCCCCGGGATGGCGGCGCTCGACCCCGGCTCGCTACTGGTGCTCGGCTCGTCTGCCGTCTGGGCCGTCGCGATGATCATCATCAAGCTGCTGTCCCGCACGGAATCGAGCCTGACGATGACCGCCTACATGGCGGTCTTCCTCACGCCGCTCTCCTCCATCGCGGCGGCTTTCGTCTGGCAATGGCCGAGCCTTGAGGATCTCGGCTGGTTCGCGCTGATGGGGAGCTTTGGCACCCTCTCCCACCTCTGCCTCGCCCAGGCCTTCCGCGAGGCGGATGCCACGGTCGTTCTTCCGGTCGATTTCCTCCGCCTGATCTGGGCGTCGCTCTACGGCTATCTGCTGTTCAACGAGGTGCCGGTGCTCTACGTCTGGATCGGCGGCGTCGTCATCTTCGTGAGCACGCTCTACCTCGCCTACCGCGAGGCCAAGGTGGCGCGGGAAACCATCGCCGCCAAGGCCGCTGCGCCGCCGCCCAGCTAACGCCGCTCGGGTTGGCGGGCTGACGGCGCGCTCGCTATGCTGCTTGCTTCCGTGGACCTCACCGCTGGAGTGCGTTCGATGCAACTCGGTCTCTTCACCATGCCGCTGCACCCGCCGGGCGCGGACTTCACCGCGACGCTCAAGGCGGACCTGGATCAGATCGTCAAGCTCGACGAATTGGGTTATTCCGAGGTCTGGATCGGGGAGCACTTCACGTCGGAGTGGGAGAACATTCCGGCGCCGGACCTGCTCATCGCGCAGGCGATCCCGCTCACCAAGCAGATCAGGCTCGGCACAGGCGTCAGCTGCATCCCGAACCACGATCCCTTCGTGCTCGCCCACCGGATCGCGCAGCTCGACCACATGGCGGAGGGCCGCTTCAACTGGGGCGTCGGTACCGGCAGCTTCCCCGGAGACATGCAGGTCTTCGGCTACTGGGGCGAGAACCCCGCCATCAACAACCAGAGCTACACGCGCGCCGCGCTCGACACGATCCTCAAGCTCTGGACCGACCCCGAGCCCGGCGTCTACGAGAGCGACGGCTTTCGCTTCATCATCCCCGAGACAGTTACCGATTACGGGCTGCGCGCGCACGTTCGCCCCTACCAGAAGCCGCATCCGCCGATCGGCGTCGCCGGGGTCTCGCCGCGCTCGTCCACGCTCAAGATGGCCGCGGTCAAGGGCTGGATGCCCATGTCCATCAACCTCGTTCCCCCGGTCCTGCTCAAGACCCATTGGGACGCGATCGAGGACGGCGCGCAGGAAGCCGGCCGTGCCCCCGACCCCAGCGTCTGGCGCGTCGCCCGCGAGGTGGTGGTGGCGGAGACCAGCGCCAAGGCCCGCAAGCTCGCGTGCGAAGGGGTCCTCGCCCGCGATTTCCGCGACTACTTCTTCCGGCTCCTGCCCAAGGTCGGCATGCTCAAGTTGCTGAAGAACGACCAGGACATGGCCGACAGCGACGTGACCATCGAGTACCTGGTGGACAACGTCTTCATCGTCGGCAGCGTCGACGAGGTGGCGCAGAAGCTGAACGATCTGCGGGGCGAGATCGGCCCGTTCGGACACCTGCTCGCCATGGGGCACGACTGGGAGCCTTACGAGGACTGGTACGAATCCATGGCGCTGCTCAAGAACGAGGTTCTGCCCAAGGTTTCGTAGCGGGCAGGCTGCCGCCGCTTCAGAGGGGCTGCCGGCTCGCCTCGACGAGGGGGGCGATGTCGGCTTCAGGCCGGGCGCCGTAGTGGCCCACGATTTCGCCGGCCGTGAGCGCCGCGAGCCGGGCGCAGCGGTCGAGCGCGAAGCCCCGCGCGAGCCCTAGAAGGAATCCCGCAGCGTAGAGGTCGCCGGCGCCTGTGGTATCCACGACGTGAGCGACCGGTGCGGCCTCAATAGTGTGGACCGCGCCGTTACCCGCGACCACCGAGCCCTTGGCGCTGCGGGTCAGTGCGGCGATGGCGCAATCCGCGCGGGCGGCGGCGAGAGCCGTGTCAAAATCCCCGACCTCGTAGAGCGACATCGCCTCGTCCTCGTTCGCGAACAGCACGTCCACGTGGTTCGCCACCAGATCGCGCAGCTCCGCCCGGTGGCGGTCGACGCAGAACGAGTCGGAGAGCGAGAGGCAGACCCGCCCGCCTGCGTCATGGGCGATGCCGAGCGCCTTGCGGAAGGCGTCCTTGGCCGCCGGCGGATCCCAGAGATAGCCCTCCATATAGAGGAGCCGCGCGCGGGCGATGAAGTCCGGGTCGATATCGGCTGGGCCGAGCTCGACGCAGGCGCCGAGATAGGTGGTCATCGTGCGTTGAGCATCCGGTGTCACGAAGACGAGGCAGCGCGCGGTCGCGGCACCCTCCGCCGCCGCCGGAGTGGGGAAGTCAACGCCCGCCTCTCGAATGTCGCGGCGGAACACGGCGCCTGCGTCATCGCTGCGCACCTTGCCAACATAGCCGGCGGTGCCGCCGAGCCCGGCCACGCCCACCATGGTGTTGGCGGCGGAGCCGCCGCAGATCTCGGCCGCAGCCCCCATGCGCGCGCGGAGCGCATCGGCGCGGGCGGCGTCGATCAGGGTCATCGAGCCCTTGGGCAGGTCCTCCTCGGCGAGCAGCGCGTCCGAAGCCTCGGCGACGGCATCGACGATGGCGTTGCCGATCCCGACGACATCCAGCGACCCCATCCGTATCTCCTCCTGGAACTGTTGCCGCTGGTGCAGCGGCGGCGGGACTATAGGGCTCAGGCTACCGGCCAGCAAAATCCGGGGCACTGGGCTGGATTGGCGGAGCGGCTTCCGCGATAGTCCGATGACTATGAAGGGAAACGATGAGGCCGGAACAGTCGTAGCCGGCGCAGACTGCGTCGGCCTGCCACCGCTGCGCGCCAACCCCGAAGCAATGGCCGCCGCCCTCGACCAAGTGGCGCGCGCGGACGCTGCGGTGGTGCCTCTGCTCGCGCTGGCCGAGTGCCAGGAGTTCATCGACGCGGGCGCGGACCTCGCCTTCCGCTCCGCCAAGCCGGTCATCGGCGAGGGCGAGCGCTCGGTCTACCAGGACTTCGACATCTGCCTCTCGATCCCGCAGGCGCATCGGCTCTGGCAACTGACCCAGGCCGTCGAGCGGCTCATCGCCGCCGCGCTCGGCACCATGACCGAACCGCCGCTGGAGACGCTGCCGCTGAACGACCTGGTGCTGCAACGCTACCCGCCCGGTGCGCGCGGCATCACGCCGCACCGCGACCACGTGCGCTACGTCGGCCTGGTGGTGATCGTCCAGATGAGCGGGGACGGGCGCTTCGGCCTCTGCGCCGACCGCAGCGGCACCGGCGCCCGCGTGCTCGACGCCGGGCCGGGAGACGGAATCCTGATGCGGGCGCCCGGCTTCGGAGGGGCCAAAGACCGGCCGTTCCACTTCCTCGACGGGATCACGGCGGAGCGCTACAGCCTCGGCATCCGCAGCGACAAGACGGCGGAGCCAGCGGCCGGCTGAGAACCCTCCGCACGACACGGCGGCAGGCGGCCCCGTGTTATAGTGGGCGAATCGTTCCGCACCGTGGTCCATGAGCGAACCGTTCGATCCTGAGCCCGGCCTGCCCGCCGCGCCCGACACGCCGCCGGCTCGTCCGCCGGCACCGGCGTCGACCTATCTCGACGACCTGAACCCGGAGCAGCGCCAGGCGGCGGAAGCGCTCGATGGCCCGCTGCTCGTGCTGGCGGGCGCGGGCACCGGCAAGACCCGCGTGCTCACCACGCGGCTCGCCCATATCCTCGCAACCGGCCGCGCCCGCCCGGGGCAGGTGCTTGCGGTTACCTTCACCAACAAGGCGGCGCGCGAGATGATCGGCCGGGTGGAGCGGCTGATCGGCCGCTCCGCCGCCGGCCTCTGGCTCGGCACCTTCCACGCCATCGCGGCCCGCATCCTGCGCCGCCATGCCGAGCTCGCCGGGCTCAAGCCCGACTTCACCATCCTCGATACCGACGACCAGATCCGCCTGCTCAGGCAGCTCATCCAGGCCGCGAACATCGACGAGAAGCGCTGGCCGGCGCGCACCCTCTCGATCATCATCCAGCGCTGGAAGGACCGCGGGCTCACGGTCGACAAGGTGGCGGGCGCCGAGGGCGCCGACTATGCCAACGGACGCGCACCGGCGCTCTACGCGGCCTATCAGGAGCGGCTGCGGACCGTGAACGCGGTCGATTTCGGCGACCTGCTGCTGCACAACCTGACCCTCTTCACGGGCCACAAGGATGTGCTGGCCGACTACCAGCAGCGCTTCCGCTATCTGCTGGTGGACGAGTATCAGGACACCAACGTCGCGCAATACCTCTGGCTCCGGCTGCTGGCGCAG